>JAYSZT010000126.1:0-10314 GCA_043737915.1 Acidobacteriota bacterium | reverse complement strand
ACCACTTCCTAAGGCGACCGCCATCGTCGCTATTACTGTATCGCCGGCTCCGGTGACGTCGTAGACGTTTCGAGCGGTTGCCTGTAAATATTCTGATTCCCTATTGCTCTCTAATAGCGTCATTCCCTCCTCTCCCAAGGTTATCAGGAGTGCATCTAGCGACAGATCCCGAAGGAGTAACTTGCCGGAGACTTCTACCAGATTTGGTGAGTCATATTCCAAAGAACAGGCATCGGCGGCCTCGCGTCGGTTTGGCGTTAGAATGGTCGCTCCTCGATATTTCGTGTAGTCGCGGCCTTTTGGATCGACCAGGATGGGTTTGTTATGATCTTTCGCAAAGGCGATTACATCTTGCACAAACTTCGGATTCAAGAAGCCCTTCGCATAATCGGAGATCACCACAATATCTATTTCCGCAAAGAGCGGCCTGATCTCTGTCAATATCGTTTCGGCATCGACTGCTGAGATCTCGTCAGTCGTTTCCTGATCCAGTCTGACGATCTGTTGATTGTGGGCGACGATGCGAGTTTTTACTGTGGTCTTCCGATCCTTAATTGGAAAGAGTCTGAATCCAGATACTCCGGCTCCCGCCAATACATCTGAGAACAGCGACGCCTCATCGTCGTCACCGACGACACCAACAAGGTATGGCTTCGCTCCTAGGCCGGCGACGTTAGCCGCTACGTTTGCGGCGCCGCCTGCGACAAGGCTGGTCTTGTTCAGTGCTACGACAGGTACGGGTGCCTCGGGCGAGATCCGGGAAACTGTACCCCACCAGTAGCGGTCGAGCATTACGTCTCCAATGACAAGGACCCGCGTCTTTGTAAAATCTTCCAACATCTTCATTATTTACTATTCAGCAGACTCAGGCGTTGACTCGGAAACCCAGGTATCGATCATCTCGCACCAGATATGTGCGACGGTGATGTGTGCCTCTTGAATGCGGGCAGTTCGCGTCGACGGCGAGATGTAGCAAGCGTCAGAAAGAGCTGCGAGTTTCTTGCCGTTTGCTCCGGTCATTCCAAGTACCTTACAGCCGCGTCTGCGAGCTTCCATAACTGCGGCGATAACATTCGGCGAATTGCCGCTCGTGCTGATCGCGATCAGACAATCGCCCTCGACCGCGAGAGCCTCGACCTGACGGGCAAAAATCTTTTCAAACCTATAGTCGTTGGCGAGAGCCGTTAATGCGGAGGTGTCCGTCGTCAAAGCGATCGATGGCAGAGCTCGACGTTCGGTTTCGTAACGGCCGACAAATTCTGCGGCGATGTGCTGAGCGTCGGCGGCACTTCCACCGTTGCCGCAGAGAAGAACTTTTTTACCATTTTTGAAGGTCTCCGCGATCAGGTCAGCACACTCCCGAATATTGTCGATCTGCGTTGATCGGATCACCTCGAAAACCGTAAGATGCTCGTCAAGCGAACGTTCGATGGACGACTCCGTTGCGGTTACAGATACGCTCGTCTCGCTTGCGTTTTGATCTTTGATCGATTCGACGATCTTGCTGGAAGAAAACCCTTCGATCAGTGGTAAGGAGTGAACTTCCCCGCCGTTCCTAGTCACAAAGTCTGCTCCAATGATCTCACTTGGTGCCCAATCACCACCTTTGACGAGAACGTTTGGCTTGATTTGACCGATAAGCCGATCGGGCGTGAGTTCATCGAATATCTCAACCTCGTCGACGGACCTTAATGCAAGAAGAATGGCTTTTCGCGATTCCTGATCGATGAACGGCCTTCCTTCGCCCTTCATCTTGCGAACGGACTCGTCACTATTGATCCCAACGATCAGCCGCGTTCCGAGTGCTTTTGCACGTTCGAGGAGATCAACGTGTCCGCGATGTAAAATGTCAAAACACCCGTTTGTAAAGACGATCTTATCCATAAATGCTGTACGAAAACTGATTCTGTCCGAAATTAATTTTGTAACCTCTCCTGCCGACCGACAAAAATATTCGCCAGCCACAGACTGGCACCGATCACGATTACTGTCCGGATGATCGAGGGAAATATCGTTGCGAAAAAACCTTCGTAAGAGACAACGGTCAGAAGGAGAAAATATGCGACTTTTTTCCACAATGCCGGATCGGGTGTGTCGATCAGCGTAGAGTAGATCAGACGCAAATATACGCCGAGGAATATCATCCCGATCAATATTCCGACGGGACCGAAGTTTCGCAATAGATCGCCAAATGGCGAGATTGCAAACGAATTTTCGCTGTAATTAAAATAAAGGTCGCTGTAAGCTCGCGCATCGGATGTCGGCGGCTTTTCATTCCAAATGAAACGCGGGATGAACGATGTGTACGCATCGTTAAGTATATTGTTCTCGAGGCCATAGCTTGCCTCGTAAGGCTCAAGCCTTTCGTACCTCGCGACAACAACCGCAAGCGAGCTTAGATTATCTATTCGATCGGCGAGAGCCTGAGCACTTTCTCCGGCGATAACGAAAGGTCCGGTATTCGTGAGGTACTCTAACGTGGCACCCACCTGCCCGAAGTAATCGCCCGCACTGACCCGTGCCTCAGATCCTTTGATGTTGCGAAATGAGGTGCCGTAGGTCACCCCGATAAAGACGGCTACGAGTCCGATCGCTGCGCATATGATCCCTGTTTTTAACTTCAGAGTCCGGCCCGAATATACGTAGGCTAAGGCGATAGGAAGCAAACCAATGACCAGACTGCTCCGCGAGCCGATGACCGCCATTCGGAGCGGCAGGAAAAGGAGCAGTACAACCACCATTATCCAAAAGATCCCATCCCGCTTTTTTGATGAGAAAATACCGAGCCAGAGGAGCACGGTGCCTTCGGTTAGGATCACTAATAGAAAGAAAAGGGTTCCGTCAAACGTACTGAATTCGACGTTACGCTGAAAGCCCAACAAACCCTGAATAAATCCGAGAGCGTTAAATGCAATTCCGATCGCCAGAAGCAACAGTCCGGGCAACCAGACCTGCTCAGCCTTCCAATGCCACTTGGGAAGTCGAGGGGAGATCGATTCAGCGAAATAAGCCCCGATCGGTAAGGAGTAGCCAATAATCAAACCAAGAAAGCCTAAGCCCACGTAGATCAAGCTCAAAGGGTACTGGTATTCGGGATCGTCGATGAAGGCAAGAAAGTAGGGGTCAACAAGCTGGAAAGAAACTATCACGCCACCAATAACAAAGGCCGGAAATATGTAGCTCCAGGCAGCGAATATAAGCGGATGAAACGGATCGAATTTTCCTTTATAAAAATAATACGCACTGGGTGAAAGGACTATAGCGCCCGTGAAAAGGCACCACGGCAAGAGATAATATCCCTTCAGAGAACCGCCAAAGCCTTCATTTAACCAAAAGAAAAGAAAGCCGACAACCAACACCGCTCCCCAAAGAATAAGAACAGGAAAAAGGATGTTTCCTCGCTTCCTTGCCGGAATAGTCGTTAGATTTACTTTACTGTTGGCCATTTATCCGGACACCCTCGCGACAATAATTCTACCGCTTCCACCTTTGCTTCCTTTCACGAATGGAGCGATCAGGTGAGCGAGTTTCTCAGTAAGACGCACTCTCATATTCGTGCCGTTCACGAAATATTGCTGATCAAATTCCTCGTGGATTTCCTCAAACCCAGCCTCCTCGAGGAGCATATCGAGCTTCCACCTAAAGATCGGCGTAATGTGCGCCGGACGGACGGTTTCATAGGCTCCAAATGAGTTTAATCTGCCCGTATACAAAAACAACAATCGCGAATATACCGCCTCAACATTCGGACTCGTTAAAAATATAAGGCCTCCCGGCTTTAGCAATTTTGCACACTCGCGAATAAAACGGAATGGATTCTCAAGGTGTTCGACGATCTCGATCGCCACGACGGCGTCAAATTTACTATCATCATCGACCATCGATAACGCGAACTCGCTGTCAAGATCCTGAACCATCAACTCAATGTCAGGAACCTTCCAATTGTCGTCGAAGGCATCAACTGCGACTACGCTATGGCCGAGATCGCGAAGTCTGACAGAGAACGCACCCTCACCGGCGGCAAGATCGGCGATGCGACTCGGAACGGTCAGATGCGACTGAACTAATTTGATCACCGAATCATGGGTGGCTAGGCCGGCCATCGAAATTGGATCCGAGTGTGCTTCTATTTTACTTTCCCGAGTGACCATTAGAATTTACGAATTGGTTCTCAAATGACAGACTGCAATAACTCCGTCACCTAACTGCGGGGAAAACCGGACCGCGACATCGTTAACTAGTTTATAGTGCCATGGGCTGAAGGGCCGGTGTTCCGGGCCGATGTCGTAGAACATAAAATCCTGTACAAGTAAGCCCGCCCGATCGATCATCAGACTCAGTGTCTTATACGAATAATAAGCAACGTGATCGGGATGAACCATCTCATTCGTTCCTCCCTTTCCTCTAACCGCATAGACAAAAAATCTTAGTGCAGAATAGGCATTGATCGTCGTTATTACAAGCTTTGTATCCGTTGACATGAAACGCTGGATTCCGGTCAGAAATAAACCCGGATTGGATAAGTGTTCGATCATCTCGCCTGCAATGATCACGTCGAACGTGGTGTCAAGAGGAACTTCGTCAAGCTTTTCGAGGTCGGCCCTGAAGAGATTCGTACCGCCGGCTCCTGTGAGAACGTCGAGCCCTTCCTGATCAAAATCAAATCCGTAAAGCTCGCCGGCCGTTTTCTCCAGATCGAAATGTAGAAGCATGTCATTTTCGATCGCCTCTTTGGTGTAGGGCCAGTTGGTACAGCCCAGATGGAGTACCTTTTTCCCCTCCGACGCCGATTTTATAAACTCTCCTCTTTCAACGAGTTTCATCTTGTGTAATATCTGACTAACGTCTGATGAGCCCTTTTAGTAAAAGTTTCTCATCAGGCGTGACAAAATCCAAGAGCCAAAGTACAAAAGCGAATACGACCGTCCCAGCAATTGTCGATAGGAAAAATGCCAACCAATTTGCCGTCATGTTTGACGATACAAGAAATTCGACCAAGGCGGCGGCAACCGAAGCCACGGCCAGGCTCCCAACAAGGCCGAACCAAAACCGAAGCTGAACGCTTCGAAAGAAAATACGTTCGACGAGAAAGATCGAGACAAAGATAGTCCCAAACCCGGCAAGGCGTGACAGGGCGACACCATAATTTCCCCATGCGGATGTCAATAACACCATCAGCACAACATTAATTACTATACAAACGCTGAATATTGCGACGTTATAACGCGGGAAGCCGAGTCCCTCAGTCATTTGCCACGAAACTGACAAAATAGCGGTTAACCCAAACGCAAAAATATGAATTATCAGCAGTGTAGATGAGTTTTGCGCAAAGGTCTCGCCCATCCATAAATGGAGAAAAAGTCTGCTATTTATGACCACACTCGCCATTACGAATACGACAAGCATTGCGATGATCTTCGTGGCTTTTGTATAGAGCTTCAGCAGACGGACGTGATCGTCTTTTAATTCGCTTGCGAGCGGAAAGATCACGAGGATAAGGCTGGAGATAAACCCATGGAGATAGATCCCGAGCGACATCGGTACCACATAATAGGTCAGATTCTCAGACCCGAGTTGATGAGTGATCCAGCCCCGTTCGAATAAAAGCAGGAAATTTGCAAGTATCTGATATCCGACGACGCCCAAACTATAACGCAAGACGAGTCGTACTGTTTGAGTGTCCAAAGTAAAACTAAGCTTGAATTCCGGAACAAGTTTCTTTGCAACAATCGCATAAACTAAAGCGAAGATCACCAATACCACGAGATTCCAGACTAGAAGCGGCAATAGTCCGTAGCCTAAGAAAGCAAGGACAAGATTTCCACCGATCAAGAATATGCTGTTCGCAGTGTAAACCTTTGAGTAAACGTCGAATCGATGAATGCCCTGAAGCATCGAATTAAAAATCTGGTTGAACATCGACACGAAAATGATCGCCGATGCCAGATACATCGCGAATATAGTTTTTTCTTGTGCGGCGGTATCTATATTGAAAACATCTCGGACAAGCATCGGAGCCAAACTGCAAAGGATCGCAACTCCGAGCACTCCGATCACGGTGTTAAGCAGAATACTGATACCGATGATGTTTGTGATCTTTTCCGATTCGCCCGAATTACGATATTCGGCTATGTATTTCGTTATCGCCCGGCCCAGACTAAAGGTGAAGGAATAGCCAATAAATCCCAGCACGAGGGCATATATTCCGTAATCGCTATTTCCTAGCGAGCGAACAATAGCCGGTGTCGCAACAAAGCTCAGACCCAATGGCAGGAACCACGTCAGCGAACTAAACGCGACGTTTCGAAGAATACTTTTACTCGTATGTGGCTGATTGGCACTACTCATTTGACTGAAAGTGACCTCTCATAACTATTGATAGCAATCTGGGCGACTTTCCGTTCGTCAAAATTCTGCAACACGAATTCGCGGCCTTGATTTGCAAGCCGTTCGCGCAGTGTTACGTCATTCTTGAGCAACAGAAACGCATCCGCTAAGGCTTTAGGATCTCCCGCCTCGATCAAGATGCCGGTTTCAAGGTTTTTGATGGCTTCGGGAACTGCATTGATGTTGGTCGATATGCAGGGCAATCCCAACGCCATCGCCTCCAGCAGAGCGATCGGAAGTCCCTCGACTAAACTCGCCAGGGCAAATCCGTTTGCCATCCGAATGAAGGTCAGGACGTCGTTTCTGGTCTTTCCGACAGATTCAGAGAGCACGAGCTTAAATGTATCTCCGAGTTGGTAACTATCGATTCGTGCGAGGTCTTCAGCAGTTGGCAGTTGGGGCGTGAGCCAAACAAAGGAGATACTCTCATCTGACCGACTCACGCGAGCCGCCGCATCTAGATAAACCCATCTTCCTTTTCGATCAACAAATTGCCCGACACATAGAAAAACGAATTTCTCCCGATCGATGTTAAACCTATCTCTGATGGCGGAGACGTCGATCGGTGCAACGGCCGCTTCTTCGATCTCGGTCGGGTTGACAGCCGTGGAGGTTACAACCATTTCTCGCCAGAATTTGTCCGAGACCCAGCCCTTTAGCTTAGTTTTCGTGTCTTCGTTTGACGGGAATATATGAAAACCCGGCAGCCGAGAAACGAATTGAAGTCGGCATTTCCATATAAATTCACGTATTTTCGACGAGCGAGGCATGAAATTATGCATAGTCGTGAAAACATGCGCCTTTCTCGCCGCAAGTGCGGTCAATAGAACCCACGACTGCCAAGGCGGAGCGTCAATATGCAGGATACTTTTGCTGAGATCGTATTTCCGAAGATGCTGAAAACTGCCGAACTCTGCTCGAATTCGACGCAATTGCCGGATTATCTTTCGTCTGATACCGGCAGCCTGACCATTGTCGACCGAATGCTCAAGAAACTCGTGCGATATATCGAGCTGTTCCAAAAAATAGAGGATATCCGGCATCGTGTCGCGGGGAAGGATAACGACAATGTCAAAATCGGCCTTCGCCTCCTTCATTATCGCCAGGAGATAGATCTGTGCTCCGCCCCACTCAACGTAGTTCCATAAAAAAATAAGTTTTGGCTTTGCACTAGTCATTCACCACCGCATTGGAAAAGGTTTCCGACAGAGGTTTCTCGTCCTGTGCCAACGCCCATGAGCCCTCAATATTTCGCCCTAAAGCTAAACGAACAAAGAATATCGGCACCGCAAGAAAACCCTTAAACCGACTTGGGGCACTGCCAAGATTCATGTTTAGTCGCCTTCGCAAGCTATACGGACCAGTTGGTTTGAAAAGTAACTGATCTATTTTTTCCGAAACAGATAATTTTCGAAAACCGGTGACCAGATCGTTAGGCTTGCAGAACACTCTCGCCTTTGGTTCGATCAGAAGTCTCCAACCTTTTCGCCGCATGCGGGGTGTGTATTCAGCATCGCCGTATTGAACCAACTTCTTTTCATCCATTAACCCGACTTCCCTGATGGCTGCCGCCGGATATAAAACGCAATTTCCGACTATCAACTCGACTTCCCAAGCTTTATCCGGCACGGTCCAAACAGTTTGTTTGTACCAATGACGAAAGCCGCCACTCCAAAGCTCGAATCTCGGTGACACCTGAAATAATCGATGCGGCGTTTCCCAGTTAAGCAAGAGCGAACCAACGACAGATCGCGGATGCTTTTCCGCACACTCGACCATATTTCGGATACAATTCTCGTCGAAGATCTGATCGTTATTGATCGCCAAGATGTAGTCAGGCTCGTGCCTTAGCGCGGCTGAAAGGCCGCGATTAGTACCGGCCGTGTACCATAGATTGCCGTCGCCCTTAACGATCTCGACTTCCGGATATCCGGCTTGAATGGCGTCCGCCGTCCCGTCAGTTGAGCCGTCATCAACAACGATCACGTGTAAAGATATACCGGTCAGATCCGAACGTGAGATGCTACTCAGGCATTGTAAGGTCTCTTCGCGGCGGTTGTGAACCGGAGTGATTACTTCAACTTTGATCATTATTCGATGGACGGCCTATAGATCGCTGAGGCCGTGGCGGGCGAGGTGACAGTCGGCATCGATCATTATCTTGGTGAGCTCTTTGAACATCGTCTTTGCCTTCCATCCGAGAACCCGTTCTGCCTTGGATGCGTCTCCGATAAGAAGATCGACCTCTGTAAGTCGAAGATAAGACTCGCTTAACTCGACGAGAACATCATTTTCGTGAATAATGATCGCGGCGGAACCCGATTGCTCCGAAAGTTTTTCAGCATCGACTCGCCGAGCGATCCCTTTTTCTTCACCGGCACTCCCGGTCCAACCGATCTCGATACCGACGTGCCCAAAAGCCTCTTCGACAAACTCACGGACGGAATGCGTCTCGCCCGTCGCCAGAACAAAATCATCCGGCGTTTCTTGCTGAAGCATACGCCACATTCCTTCGCAATACTCCGGAGCAAAGCCCCAGTCGCGTTTGGCATCAAGATTTCCTAGCACCAGTTTATGGGCTTTGCCCGTGATGATCCGAGCGATCTCACGCGTGATCTTTTTCGTCACGAACGTATTACCGCGGCGGGGCGATTCGTGATTGAAAAGAATGCCATTCGAAGCATATATGTTGTACGCCTCGCGATAATTAACGATTGTCCAGTATGCAAAAAGCTTTGCCACGCCGTAAGGAGATCGTGGATAAAATGGCGTCGTTTCGCTTTGCGGAACCTCCTGTACCTTGCCGAATAATTCTGATGTCGAGGCCTGATAAAATTTGACCTGCCGCAAACCCGTTTCCCTGATCGCATCTAAAAATCTTAACGTCCCTAGAGCGTCTACCTGTGCAGTGTAATCGGGAATATCAAACGAGACCTTTACGTGGCTCTGGGCCGCAAGATTGTAAATCTCATCGGGTTCAATTTTCTCAAGAAGGCGATTCAAACTGCTCGGATCGATCAGGTCGCCGTAATGGAGAAAGAGGCTTTTATCGAGAACATTTGGATCGCTGTAGAGATGGTCGATACGTCCGGTATTAAACGAACTTGATTTCCGTATAATGCCGTGGACTTCGTACCCTTTCTCAAGCAAAATCTCGGTGAGATAGCTTCCGTCCTGTCCTGTAATTCCTGTAATTAATGCCTTTTTCATTTAAGATACTTCTTGATCAGCCTTCGTTTGGGAAGCTAAAAACCATTCATAGGTCGTCCTTAGACCATCAGGTAATTGAGTCTTATAGCTCCAACCTAATCCGTCGAGCCTGGTTACGTCCAAGAGCTTTCTCGGGGTGCCATCAGGTTTTTCCGGGTCGAAGCGTATCGACCCGCTGAATCCAACGGTAGATCTGATAAGCTCTGCGAGTTCCGCGATCGTAACGTCGCTTCCGCTTCCGATATTAAGGTGCGTGATATTTTGGTCGTAGATCGAAGCCGCATCCGTTTTCTCCAAAAGAAAAACGACAGCATCGGCGAGGTCTTCGACGGATAGGAATTCTCGCCGCGGTTCGCCACTTCCCCAAACTACAACCTCGTCTCGACCTTCAATTTTCGCTTCGTAGAACTTACGCATCAGCGCCGGAATGACATGCGATCCCGAGAGATCGAAATTGTCATTGATACCGTAAAGATTCGTCGGCATCAATGAGTAAAAGTTACAGCCGTATTGCCGGTAGTAATTCTCGCAAAGCTTGATCCCGGCGATCTTGGCGATCGCGTAGGGTTCATTGGTCGCCTCAAGTAAACCCGTGAGCAAATATTCCTCTTTTATCGGCTGTGGCGATAGTTTTGGATAAATACAGGAACTACCGAGGAACACCAACTTTTCAACATCATTTTCAAATGCAGCGTGAATTACGTTCGCCTCTATCAT
>JAYSZT010000125.1:0-4625 GCA_043737915.1 Acidobacteriota bacterium | reverse complement strand
CACGTCTACCCGTCGGTAAGGCGTCGAAACGTTTCAGGGCGTCAGCTACGCCTTCGTAAGGACCATTTGAACCGGTGTTCGTTCCACTTACGATCCTAAGGGATTTGGCGGCTTTTTCGAGATCGTCGGTAAATTTCTGCCGAACTTGCAGCGTACCGCCGCGAATGTATGCGACCATTACGCGTGTGCCTCGCGGCATGTCCGTGATGAACTTCGCAATATCCTTTAACTGCAAATTCAGGTTTCCGGTGAGGTCATCCTGAATCAATATTGCGAGGGCCAACGGTGTGTTGGATACGCTTCGGATCGAGAGAATGGTCTGCTCTTCCTTATTCTCTTTAACCGTAAGCCGATCGGCCTGAATTATTTCGACCGTCTGATCGTCCCGGAGTTCTTTTTTTGTATAGATCGATATCGGGATCGTAACAGTTCGTACCTTCTGTCTGTCACGAATCGAAGGTTCCTGACCGAATCCTGGGAGTTGAATCAACAAAACAGCAAATAGAAAGCTGATCGATAACTTGAAAATTCTCATAGCCGGTCGAATGACGCCTCAATCTTTGACCCAATAATAGTATATTTCAAGCAAAATATTAAACTTTCTGATGCAGACAGATTGAACTGCGTTTACACACTTTGTAAAGTAAAGGCGAAAGCTATGAACGACCTCACGTTAAATTACGATGTTACGTCCCGCGATCTGGCACGCGGGCGCAATCTTAAGATCGGTGCGCTTACCGCTCCGTTTCTGCTTGGCGGAGTTCCGGCGGTCGTTCTGTTCACGCTGATGTTTATCTTTGGAACGACGCCACCGGTCGCA
This sequence comes from Acidobacteriota bacterium, assembly GCA_043737915.1. Taxonomy (GTDB): domain Bacteria; phylum Acidobacteriota; class Blastocatellia; order Pyrinomonadales; family Pyrinomonadaceae; genus OLB17. The sequence continues at coordinate 3,805 of JAYSZT010000125.1, read as the reverse complement.
GCGGTTTTCTTTTTTCTTGGGATCATCTTGGGTATCGCAGGATTTCTAACCGGACTCGGTATATCAGCGTTTCTAACGTATCGGCGGGCGAATTGGACCAAGGAAATGCGCGAAAGGATCGCTGCTGACGGTATTCGTGCAAACGAGATCGAGTGGTTTAGACATGAGTTGAGATCGAACGAGACGAGATCATTACGCGAGATCAGTTCCCGTGACCTCCTTTTGGCAGATGCATATCGCGATACACTCGCCTCGAGACTGACGGCTACCCGCATCGTAAAGTCTTCGAAACGTGAGTTACAGATAATGCAGCGCCGCCAGAATAAACTAAAACAGCTAAAATCGACGAGTTCCGAAGATTTTCAGAAAGAATTAGCTCGTGACATCGGAAAGATAGATTCTATCAACACAGAAGCAAAGGTTATGCTTTCTGAGGCCGAGAGCCGCCTACAAATGATCGAGGCGGCATCTGTGAGAGGCGGCAGTATTGCCGACTCCGAACTAGCTCTAAAGAAATTGTCGGCACGTGCCTCTGAACTACCTCTTGCTTTGGAAGAAGCAAAAATGGCAGAAGAGATCAGAGCCGAAATGGAAAGGGAATTATCGGAAACGTCGAGTTAACAGCAAGAATTTGATTGGCGAACGAGAACCGTAATGTCGTTCGGACGGATGAATTGAACCTGTTATTTACAGGTGGGTGGCTTTCTGTTCCCGTTAAGAAACATCTGAGCCGATGTCTATGGCGAATTCTCGCTTGAAGATTCGCACCGAAATCGGCATTGGCCTCCCGGCATTCATATATTGGCTCAATTATGTATGCGTCCGGTGACGGGCACCACAGTAAAGATCCTTCGCCTAATAAAACTATATCACATTGACGAGGCCGGAACGCAAGGCAAATTATTGTCCGTTTTGAAACTCTTGAACCGGCGGATCACGATGTTTCAAAATACGGTCGAGCATCTCGCTGCATTCTGAACTTCGTATGCCAAGCTGAGCGTCTACCTGCGTTTGGGTATCTTTTAACTGATGGAACTCATCCGCAATATGAAGTGCGGCAAGAATCGCTACCTTCAGAGAATCGACGGTCTGCGTCCCCGACGAGATCTCTCGCATTTTGGAATCAACGTAGGTCGCCAGATCCAGAATGTACTGATCGTCACCATCGGATCTGATACTGTACGTTTGGTTGTAGATCTCAACTCTAAGAGCCTTTTCCGTCATACTCGTCTCTTTAGTAACTATCGGCCTACTGCTACAGCCACGTCCTCATCTATCGCCATCAAGGCATCGAGCATTGCTTCGACCTTTAAGTTGATAGCATCGCGTTCGGTCATAAGAATGCCGACCTTCGATTCTAGATCCTCCTTGGATTCGGTAAGATCCGCGTGCTCACGGCGCAAAGCGGCAAGTTCACGAGCTATGGAATCCTTTTCCTCGCGAAGCTTCTGAGCAAACTGGATCGTCAAATATATCTTATCCTCGAGGTGCGAGAATTTTTCCATTCCCGAAAGGGCATTCATTAATGGATCTCCAATGTAAGGTCGGTTCGAACTGTGGAAAACATTATCTCGGGTTTTTCCGCTAACTTCAAGTAATGGATGAAGTTATTCTTAAAAACGAAGTTTGGCACCAGTGTCTGCGACCAAAGCGGTGAGAATACGCTGATGTTCGGCATCGACCTCGCTTTCCAACAGTGTTCGGTCGTCACTTCGATACTCAAGTCTGATGGTGATCGAACGTTCATCTTCTGAAACACCTTTTCCCTCGTAAGTATCTACAAATAAGATGTTTCTGCATATCTCCGAGTTTGTTGATTCGACGGCACGGCGAATCGACTCAAACTCTGTTGAGCGTACCACTAGAACCGAAACGTCTCTTGTGACGGACGGGTATTTGGCTAGCTGGCGATAAGTTGGTGTAACGGGAATTTCTTCTAATACCGACTGGAGATTTAACTCAGAAATGTAAACCGGCTGCTTAAATTTATAGCCCGCGGCGATATCGTCACTCACCCGCCCGACGAAGCCTACGATCCGTCCGCCCGCAATTATTGCCGCGGACTGACCTCGCCTTAGATGCTTTACCTCGGCGGCTGTGAAAGTGCAGCCGGATATCCCGACCGCTGTCAGTGCGGCTTGAACAGCACCTTTTGCGTCATAAAAATCAAGATCACGCGTGGGCATTGCCCTTCCTTCCACCAGTTCGCCACCGGTTACGAGCAACGCGAGAAGTTTCTGCTCGTTTGGAGCATGATCTGAGGAATTTGTCGAAGCAAATACCTTGCCGATCTCGAAAAGCTTAACATCGCGTCGCTGATGATTCAAATTAAGCCGTACCGCCTCGAGGAGGCCCGGCAGAATCGTTGAACGCATGCGGACGGCACCTTCGATGACGGAATCGCGAAGCGTCACAAAGGGTTCGGGTGAGGTTTCGATCAGAACACCGGGAACCGCTTCGAACGCGTCATCGTGCTTTGTATCGATAAAGCTATATGACATCGCCTCATCAAAACCGAGATTGACGAGCGTTTGCCGAAGCTGTTTTTCGCGGCCCTCGGTCGGCTGGTATTCACCTGCTCCAAACGCTGGTGGTAATTCGTTCGCGATATTCTCGTACCCGATGTGACGAGCGATCTCCTCAACAAGATCTTCCTCGATATTGATATCATGCCGCCATGAGGGCGACATAAAGACGTGGAATTGATTAGCTTGGAGTTCGATTCCGAGGGCGTTCAAAATCCGAACACAGTCGTCCGAAGTGACGTCGAGTCCAGTGAGACGCAAAACGGCTGCAGAAATGTCTTTCGACTCGACGGAGGTTGCGGTCGGATGAGTCGGATAAATATCGATCAACTCGCCTATCTCACCGCCGGCGAGTTCACAGATCATTTGAGTCGCCCGGTTGGATGCCTTAATAAGATTTTCGATATCAACCCCGCGTTCGAAACGATAGCTCGCCTCAGTATTGAGGTTTAGCTTTCGCGATGTCGACCTTATATTGCCGCGGTTAAAGTATGCAACCTCAAGCAATACATTAACCGTGCTTTCAGTGATACTTGAGTCCAAACCACCCATTACGCCGGCGACTGCAACCGGCTTTTCTGCATCGCAAATCGAAAGCATTGACGCGTCTAATGTTCGTTCGACCTCGTCAAGCGTTGTGATCGTTTCGCCCTCGCGTGCGGGCCTCACGACAATTCGATTTCCGTTCAGTTTGTCGAGATCGAACGAATGCATCGGCTGACCGAGTTCGTGCATTACATAATTTGTGATGTCAGCAACATTATTTATTGATCGTTCGCCGATCGTCTCAAGACGGGCAACCATCCACTGCGGCGACGGTCCGATCTTGACGTTACGGATGATTCGGGCAGTGAAACGCTGACAAAGCTTTGCATCTTCTATCCGAACTACATCGCCCGCCAGAACTGCCGGGAGCGGGATCTCTGTCGGCTCTGATATGGCAGTTAGAGGTTCTCCGGTTATGACGCCGATCTCACGTGCAACTCCTAAGTGCGAGAGGCAATCTGGCCGGTTCGACGTCAGATCGATGTCAAAAACAAAATCGTCGCCGTGCGAATGAACGCCCTCGACCGCTAAACCGATATTCGTTAGTTTTACCCCTAAATCAGATGGCGACAGATCAATATCGTTTAGGTCCTTTAGCCAGTTGTAACTGATATTCATTTGAACTGCTCCAAAAATCTCACGTCGTTATCGAACATCAGCCTGATATCGTCTAGCGAATACATCAGAGCGCACATTCGTTCGAGGCCGAAGCCGAAGGCGAAGCCGGAAAATAC
>JAYSZT010000124.1:0-4636 GCA_043737915.1 Acidobacteriota bacterium | reverse complement strand
CAGGGATGCCGAGCAGACCAGGCGGCTGCTAGATGATATTCGCGAGGCGTCGTCGGTAGAACCCTTTCTAAGCCTAGACCAAGAAGGTGGGCTAGTTGATCGGTTACGACGTATATTGAAACCAATGCCGGCGGCCGCTAAGCTGCGGTCGGTCGCAGACGCTGAAACTCACGCCAAATTGATCGCCGAGGCGTTACGCATCCTCGGTTTTAACATGAATTTCGCTCCGGTCGTCGATGTCATCGACGATGTACGAGAACAGACCTCAAACGGACTCTATTCCCGCGCATTTGGGCGATCCATGATCGAAGTCGCAGAATTGGCCGGCAAATTTATCTGTGAATTACAGTCGAACGGAATCATCGGTTGCTTAAAGCATTTCCCCGGTTTGGGAGCTGCCAAAGTCGATTCGCATGAAGAACTTCCCTCGGTTGAAACCTCGGACTCCGAGTTGATCGAAACCGACCTCTTTCCTTATCGCGAGCTAATGGATGGTGGAAACATTGACCTCGTGATGTCGGCTCACGCGAGTTTTCCGAACGTCGCCTTGCAGGAAATTGATTCAAATGGCAAACTTTTACCGTCTTCCTTAAGTTACAATTTCATCACAAAATTGCTACGTGAAAGGCTCGGGTTTGAGGGAGTCGCTATAACTGACGACCTTGAGATGGGTGCGATTTTGAGGAATTATGGGATTGGAACTGCCTGCGTGATGGCGATCCAGGCCGGGCAGGATCAATTAGCGATCTGTGCCGACCCTGAAAATATCCGGAGAGGGTTCGATGCTGTCTTAGCTGCGTTGGAAAATGGCGAGATAGCTGAAGATCGAGTAGATGAATCGCTCGGGAGAATAGGAAGACTAAAAGCTAAGCTATCAGATCCATTACCGTTCGATATCGATCGATTGATAGAGATCTCGAATGAGATCGAGAAATTTAATACACACCTGAACCGCTAAGGAGGCCGACCGATTTGCGTAAACTAATACTTCTAGCAATCGTTATTTCATTTTTTGCGACGGCATCGACCTGTCGTAAACGGAATGCTGAATACGTTACCGTTGCTTTGCCTGAAAAATTCACCGCTTTTGATACTCTGACGATGACGGCATCCGACGCTGCTGCGGAGCGAGTCAAGAATCTAATGTTCAACTCGCTCGTTAGAAAGGACGCGAATTTTGAATATGTAGGCGAACTTGCGAAAGAAATTAAAACGTCGGATGACGGGAAGACGGTGACATTCATATTGCAAGATGGAGTTAAATTCCACAACGGGCAGGACTTCACGTCGGCGGATGTAAAGTACACGTTCGATGAACTCTTTAAGAGTAACGGATTTAAGGCCGGAGCTTTTTTTGACACAGTTCCGGTCGATAAACCTGAAACTGGAAAGCCGGAAACAGCCACCGCTACGGCCCCGGCAAAAGCCGCGGAGGTGAAGACCAAACGTGTCGCCCATATAACGTCGATAGAAACCCCGGATGCCAAGACTGTTGTTTTCACTGTGACCCGGACGGCACTGAAGAATCAGCTATTGTCGAATTTGGTCGCCATTCCGATCATTCCAACCGGTTCCGTCGACCGGCAAAAAGATCAACCGCTTGGGTCAGGTCCATTCAAATTCGTCAGTTTGGACGCCTCACAGAATGTTGTCGAACTTGCGGCGAATCAGGAGTATTGGGAAGGTGCTCCGAAAGTTCAAAAGCTTCGCTTAAAAACAGTAACTGACGCTAATTCCCTGCAGGCAGAACTTCAAACGGGTGGCGTCGACCTCGCTCCGAATCCCAGTAATATTTCACCCGACACACTCAAATCGTTTGGTAGCAGTGCGTCCTTAAAGATCGTTCAGAGCGATGGGTCGAACATTCAATACCTTGTTTTCAACACTCAATCCGCCCCGCTTAACAATCCTAAGATTCGACAGGCGATAGGTTACGCAATAGACAGACAGAAGATAGTTACCGAACTTCTTTTCGATCAGGCGAAGGTCGCCGACTCGATACTGCCGCTGCAATCGTGGGCGTTCAACGCCGGAACTCAATACAAATACGATCCGGATAGAGCAAAGCAATTGTTACAAGAGGCCGGCTACAAGAATGAGCCGATCGTATTCAAATACGGCTCGGGAAATCTAGCGGTGAACCAGTACGCTCAAGTGATTCAAAATGCTCTAACCGCCGTGGGTTTGAATGTTCAGATCGAAACGCTTGAAGTCAACACGATCCGAAAAGAACTAGCCCAAGGCGAATTCAAGATGTACACAGGTGTGTGGATCGGCGGAAATCAGGACCCGATCTTTCTTCGTGATCTATTTAGTTCGGCAAAAATTCCAGGCGGCAACGTTTCTTGTTGTAACCGAAGCCGATACTCGAATGCAGAGGTCGACAAGGCCGTTGAAGATGCTGTGAATGAAACAGATAAGTCGAAAAGCAAGGAACTATATGGTAAGACGTGGCAGATCGTTAGTTCCGAATTGCCGCTCCTTCCACTTTGGTACCCGGCAAATATTGTGGTCGCGAATAAGCGGATAGACAATATTAAGATTAATGCCAGCGGCGATTGGAGCTTTATCAAGGACATCACGGTTTCCCAGTAGAGCAAGGCTTGACAATTTATTAGCAAACGGTAGAATAATGGTTTGCCACGCGGGAGTAGCTCAGTGGTAGAGCGCGACCTTGCCAAGGTCGAAGTCGCGAGTTCAAATCTCGTCTCCCGCTCCATCTTCCGGAGTAGGCAGTTTGCAGAAAGCAGTTGGTCGTTGATCTATTCAACATGCTGACTTCCTTTCGCTAACTGCCTACATCTCTTTAACTTCGGCGGCGTAGCCAAGTGGTAAGGCAGAGGTCTGCAAAACCTTTATTCATGAGTTCGATTCTCATCGCCGCCTCCATCAATATCAATGCAGTAAATTTATCTGTTTCGACAGAACTTGGTAGTGGGCGAAGTTTTTCAAGCTTCGCTATTTTTTTGCGCTATCGTCATTGTGGTATCTTGGGGTTCTAATGGCTGATAAAACAATTCAAATATCCAATTTCGCGGGAGTGTCCGCGTTCAAATATTCCTCTCATCTTACTAATCGGTCTTGGGTTCTTTCGGTTGGTGCTATTTGTATTCTTTTTCTTTCATTGACAGCGAGCGGACAGCAAACTGAGTCGCCGGTGGTTATCCAGCCAGGTGCACCGGGGCAATCTTCTCGAAAGCTACCTCCGACTACCCGAGCGGTTTTACCTCCGGTATCGATTAAGGATACGGAGTTCATGCAGGGAATGATCATGCATCATGCCCAAGCGGTTGAAATGGTCGCACTCATGGCGTCTCGCACCGAAAATAGAGAACTTCTATTGCTGGGGTCTCGTATAAGCCAATCGCAGTCAGATGAAATGGGGTTCATGACGCGCTGGCTTCAAAGCCGAGGCTCACCTCTAACAGTGCCGATGGACGGCATGAATTCGATGGATATGCCTGGTATGGACCATTCAATGGATCACTCGATGATGATGCCGGGAATGCTTAGCAAACGGCAGATGGCAGAACTGAAGAAGGCTAAGAACGATGAATTTGACCGCCTATTTTTAGCCGGAATGATACAACATCATACCGGTGCATTATTGATGGTGCGGGAAATGTTCGACACCGCAGGCGCCGGCCAGGATGCGGAGTTGTTCAACTTCGCGACCGATGTTGATAGCGGTCAACGTGCTGAGATCAAGATCATGCAGAAAATGCTCGGTAAGAATAACTAATTAGGAGAAATAATGAATAAAGTCGGTATTTTTGTTGTCCGTCCGCTAACCGCTTCTCTTCTCATGTGCTGCTGCTATGCGGTTACAAGCTTGGGACAAGGAGCTCCACCGTCCGCCCCGCCGCTTCCTGCGGGAATGACCGGCTCTAATCCAAACGATCCACGAACAAAACTTACTCCGGGTCTTTTCGACGCAGGCGAAGCCGCTCTCGGGATCAAACATCTCTCTCTTTCAAAAAAGCCAGATGCATTTCAGCTGGGCATCGACCCGAAAGATCCGAAAGTCGCTAAGGCTTTAGCTTCGCTTGGTGTTGGGGACGCATCGAGAATTCCAGATGCAGTAAAAATGAGCTTTGCTGGATTGGCGTTTGCTAATTCCGATCTAGCTTTTCAGGGAAATCATCTTTTCCTTGGCAATTTCTACGGTATCAACATTTACGATATTGCTGACCCATCAAAGGCGAAGCTGTTGACCTCATTGATCTGTCCGGGAGGTCAGGGCGATGTTTCGGTGCACAAGAATTTGCTTTTCATGTCGGTCGAAATGCCAAACGGACGCCTCGATTGCAGTACCGAAGGCTTCGCTCCAAATCCTCCGCCGACTGCCGGGCAAACTGGTTCGAATCTACCGGCGGCAAATAAGGATCGATTCCGCGGCGTACGTATCTTCGACATCTCCGACATTTCGAACCCGAAACAGGTTGGTGCCGTGCAGACCTGTCGCGGCTCACACACACATACCTTAGTCACTGACCCGAAAGACAAGGACAACGTTTATATATATGTTTCGGGAACGTCATTTGTCAGGCCCGGCGAGGAACTTTCCGGTTGCTCCGGCGAGGCACCTGATAAGAACCCAAACACTGCACTTTTTCGAATCGAGGTCATTAAAGTA
>JAYSZT010000123.1:0-1870 GCA_043737915.1 Acidobacteriota bacterium | reverse complement strand
TCGATCCGGCCGCACTCGTCGTAGCAGCGTATAACCGGGCAAGAATTTTTATTTACAAACGCGAGTGGGATAAAGCCCTCGACGAACTCGATCGCGGTGCTGCCGCCGAACCGAATCATCCGATGCTGAAAATATTCCGCTCGGCGGTTTACAATTATCAGGGTGATGCCGACGCGGCGATCCATCTGATGAAAAGCGTCCTTGACGAGCATCCGGAGATGGACGGCATTCGCCCACTATACGCGATATTCCTCGCCGCCGACGGACGTGTCGATGATGCCCTCGAACAACTTTCGCCCGATGCACTCGCTATTTCGCGAGCCGACCACGACATGGCATACTGGGTCGGCTCGACCTACGCATTGCTCGGCGACAAGGATCTCGCCCTCAAATGGATCGGCAAAGCGATAAGGCTCGGCAACGAGAATAAACCGTACTTCGAAAATGACTCCAACCTCGACAGTCTCCGCGACGACCCAAGGTTTACGGAACTATTGAACAAGATAGGCTGCGAAGATCATTAACGGCCACACCCTAGTTCAAATTCCTTCAAGAAACCCTTACGTTTGCCTGATCTACGATAATTCAACCGAAACACTCGTTTTTATTTCCAAGCTTTCCAGTATTCACGGTATTTTTTTGTTTAGAAACTACTGTTTGCGGAAGTGACAATAAACAAAATCCTGCGTCGTTTTGAACGGTGTTTCGTGAATCTCACTTATGCTTTCGATCAGGCGAAACTCATCGCCAAATTCATTGAGCATCGATGCCGGACTGTATCTGACGACCTCAAGACCGCTGCATTTTAGCGGCCCGTCGAGGCTAAATGCGGCGACGATCACGTGACCGCCCGGCCCAACCGACTTGCGAACGGTCTTAACATACTTGTGGCGGTCATCGGCATCGGTCAGGAAATGAAACACAGCTCGGTCGTGCCAAACGTCAAATTTTTCATTGGGAAAAACGGCCTCGGTGATGTCCGATACGATCCAATCAACGCCCAAACTCTTTGACCCCGATCTGCCGCGACTTGTCTCGATCGCGGCCTTTGAAATATCGAGAACGGTCAGATGAACGAAACCGTTGTCGATCAGATCATCCACGAGCGTCGAATTTCCGCCGCCGACATCAATTATCGCGGCATCTTTTGTTACACCCGTTTTCAAGATCATCTCGAGCGAGGTATCTAGATGCTCGCGAAACCAACTTACCTCGTCGCGGCGCTTGCTCGTGTAAACGTTGTCCCAGTGTTCGCGTTTGTTCACTATTTTTTCAATTCGTCCTCGATCAACGCCCGCAAATCAGCTTCGCCGAAACGTGCCAATTCCCTGCCGTTGACAAAAAAACTTGGCGTCCGCCGGACACCTAAAAGCTGGCCGTCCTTTTTGTCACGTTCGATCTTCGCATCGAAGCGACGTTCTTTGACGGCGACCGCGGCCTTGTCGAGATCTAGTCCGAGTTCGCGGGCGTATTTATCGAACAGCTGATTCAGCGGCGGTGCGGCCGGGTCCGGAGCACTGCCGTGTTTAGTTCCCCATTCCGGCTGTTTCTGGAAAAGCAGATCCTGTGCCTGCCAGTATTTTCCTTGTTCGCCGGCGGCCTCGGTGAATGTCGCGGCGGTCACCGAGTTCGGATGGAGCGGCATATACCTGGCGACGAGTCGGATCTTACCGTCGTAGTCCTTCATAATGTTTTTCACGATGGGCGCGAATGCCGCACAAGATTCGCACTCGGGATCGTAAAATTCGACAAGCGTGATCTTCGCATCCGCCGGTCCAAGCGTTGGGCTGTCGGGTCTGATCAACTGACCGGCATTTGCCGTCTGATTTGTCGAAGCGGTATTCATCGGTTTGCGTTCACTCTGCACCGA
>JAYSZT010000122.1:0-4657 GCA_043737915.1 Acidobacteriota bacterium | reverse complement strand
GAACGGAAGCGAGGTGATCCTCGGAGGTAGCGTTTATTCGCTCGGGACGTCGAGAAGTGCTGAGTCGGTCGTCAAGCGAATTCCCGGCGTCACGAACGTAGTGAACAACATCCGCGATCTACCGCCATCGTCGTTCGATAACAGTATTCGCCGAGAAGCCCTGCGGACCTTCGCCGACAGAGGTCTCTATCGGTACCTGAATGAGTTTGATCCCGATGTTCGCATAGTTGTTGACGGCGGACGCATCTCGCTTGAAGGTTACGTTGCCAATAAGGGCGACTTTAATCTGTTCAACATTCTAGCAAACGGCATTTCGGGCGTCTTCAGCGTGCAGAATAATCTGATCGTTGGAAAAGACTCTAATCGTTGATCGAAAATTTATCGGGATACTAAAGCCGGGCAAACTTGCCCGGCTTTTTTGTTTACTCGATAACACCTTTGCCTTTCCGCGTCCAATCGGTCATTATATTCGTTTGTCTTTACGCTCAGGATGACGACTATGATGACTTCAGAAAAAATACGTAATATCGCAATTATCGCTCACGTTGACCACGGCAAAACCACGCTGGTGGACGCAATGCTCGCACAATCAGGCACTTATCGTGACAACGAAGCGGTCGTCGATCGCGTCATGGACTCGATGGATCTCGAACGCGAACGTGGCATCACGATCATGGCGAAGAACACGTCGGTTCGCTATGGCGACTACAAAATTAACATTGTGGACACACCGGGCCACGCCGATTTCGGTGGCGAGGTCGAACGAGTCTTGAAGATGGTTGACGGCATTGTGCTGCTCGTCGACTCCGCTGAAGGCTGCCTGCCGCAAACGCGTTTCGTTCTACGAAAGGCTCTCGAGCTTAAACTTCCCTGCATCGCACTCGTAAATAAGATCGATCGCCAAGACGCCCGCCCCGAGGAAGTTCTCGACGAGATCTACGACCTTTTCATCGACCTCGGAGCTAATGACAAGCAGATCGAATTTCCTGTTCTCTATTCGATCTCACGCGACGGCATCGCTAAAAAGAATCTGACCGACGAGTCGACAAGTCTGATCCCGCTTTTCGATCAAGTCATCGAGTCGATCCCGGCTCCAAAGGCCGTCCGCGACGATTCGCTACAGCTACTTGTCGCCAACATTGATTACAATCCGTTCGTCGGACGTCTTGCGATCGGACGTATGTTCTCGGGCGAGATCTCGAAAAACCAGGAAGTTATCGTTGCAAAGATCGACGGTTCGACACAGAAAACCCGAGTCAAAGAGCTCTTCGTATTCGAAGGCCTCGAACGAATATCGGTTGAAAAAGCCGGCACAGGTGAGATCGTTGCCTTGGCTGGTTTTGACGATATCAACATCGGCGAAACGATCACGCTTGTGGATAACCCGCAGCCGCTTCCCATCATCGCGGTCGACGAACCGACGATCGGAATGATCTTCGGCGTTAACAATTCGCCTTTCTCGGGCATCGACGGCAAATTTGTCACATCGCGTCAGATTCGCGACCGCCTGGAAAAAGAACTGCTTGGCAACGTCGCTCTTCGTTTCGAAGAAACGGCGTCTCCCGATCAGTTCAAGGTATCGGGCCGCGGCGAACTTCAACTCGCGATCCTCATCGAAATGATGCGTCGCGAAGGCTATGAACTGCAGGTAGCCAAACCTGAAGTTTTGACGAAACGCGACGAAAAGACCGGCGAACTTCTCGAACCGGTCGAACTCGTCGTCATCGACGTTCCCGAGGAATTCATCGGCGTCGTTACCGAAGCCTTAGGTCGCCGAAAAGGTCAGATGACCAAAATGATCAACAACGGCAGCGGACGTGTTCGTCTGGAATACGAAATTCCCTCGCGTGGTCTCATCGGCTTCCGTGGTGAATTTTTGACCGAAACCAAGGGCACCGGACTGCTAAACACGATGTTCCTCAAATTCGACAAATGGCAAGGCGACATGAAATCGCGTCAGACCGGTTCGCTCGTCTCCGACAGAATGGGCGAAACGAACACCTTTGCATTGTTTAATTTACAGGAACGCGGCGTTCTCTTCGTCAAACCGCAGATCAAAGTTTACGAAGGAATGATCGTCGGCGAGAACGCCCGTGCGGTCGATCTCGACGTAAACCCGATCAAGGAAAAGAAACTTTCTAACATGCGAACGTCATCCGCTGACGAAGCAATGCGTTTGGTTCCGGTCCGCGAAATGTCGCTCGAACGTGCTCTGGAATTCATCGCCGACGACGAACTCATCGAGGTCACACCGAAAGCAATCAGACTTCGCAAACGCGTCCTGAAAGCGAACGAACGCCCGAAGCGGCAGGCATAATCGAATTATCAAACCAAAAAAGAGCGGACGGCCTGAATGGCATCCGCTCCTTTTTTTTGGTATATCTCGCGCCCGCTTTAGTCAGTTCTATCTTTTAGATTCGCCTCATCGTCGCTCTCCTGATCATGTTCATCGGGAACGTAGATCTCGTAGCCGTGCGAGTCATCGTAGTAATAATCTCGTTTTTTCTGGTCTTCCTCCCACGAATTCGCATCTTTTAAGCCGGCAAGCTCCGGCTCTTTTTCTTGCTTCTTTTTCGGTGTTTCGGACATAAATAATTTATAATTATCTCAAATTACGGCGGCGAAAAACATACTATGAAATTAAGACGAAATCTTTACGCCCTCGCGTTGATTACCTGTTCAGTTTCCGCAACCTATTTTGTTACGGTTTCAACTGCCGGGCAACAGGCCAACCCTTCGAATAACGACTATCAGATCGGCGGCACGCTTTATATGCAGAAGGCGGCCGAATACCGAGCGGTCGCATATCAGGCATTTAATCAGGCACGTTGGCAGCTCGACGCCGATCTCGAAAAGAAAAATCTCAAGCAATTGCCAAAAGCCGAGCGAAAAAAACCTCGGGCAATTATGGTCGATATCGACGAAACAATGCTCGACAACTCGCCAGCACAGTCGTTCGGCATTTTAAACAAGCGGCCGTTCAGCAACGACGATTGGTATGCGTGGGGCAAGTTAAAAAAGGCTAAACCGATCCCGGGCGCCGTCGACTTTGTAAATTACGCCGTCTCGAAAGGGGTAAAGGTATATTTCGTCTCTAACCGCGACGAGGTTCAGAAAGCCGACACGATCGAGAATCTTATCACCGCGAAATTCACTGGCGTTTCCTCCGAAAACGTCCTGCTCCGGCAACTGGATTCGAACGGAAAAGGCATTTCGACGAAAGAACCGCGTCGCGAGTTCATTTTACAAAAATATCGCATTGTGATGTTTATCGGCGATAACCTCGACGACCATTCTGACGTATTTGAAAAGAAAGCCATCGATGCCCGTTTCGCCGAGGTCGACAAGGCTCGCGATCTTTTCGGCAAACGCTACATCGTCCTCCCCAACGCCATGTACGGCACCTGGGAAAACGCGATCTACGACTACAACAACGCCTTGTCCCCCGAAGACAAAGAGAAAAAACGTGCGGCGGCTTTGGAAATACCTTAAAAAAAAGACCCCAGGAGAGATCACGCGAAGAAATCTCAACGAAGAACAATAATCGATGAAAACCAATTCCTTTCGAACTTTTCTCACCCTTTTCACTTTTTCCCTTTTCCTCGCCTTTTCCGCCGCTGCCCAAAACCTGACAATTTCTCAGATCATGGCAGAGCCGTCGATCGCGGGGATGCGGGTCGAGGGTGAGAAGTTGTCGCCGGACGGGTCAATGGTCGTGTACCTTTGGAATGCCGAGGGCAAGATGCCGCGCGATCTTTACCTGTCATCGACCGAAAAGGCCGACGGTAAAGTCATATTGCGGGTTAGTGATCTCCCGAAACCCTACGCCACCCCAACGCCGGCGAGCAAACTAGACTACGGCCTCACGGTCCGCGACGAATTTTTCAAAGCACGCGAAAATCAACTCGCGGGTTTCGAATGGTCGCCGGACTCGAAAAAGTTATTGTTTTCGCAGGGCGGTGATCTTTACACACTAACGCTCGGCGAAACAAAGCCCAAACGGTATACCAAGACGCAGTCAGCCGAGTTCGGAGCCCGATTTCTTGATAACGACCGGATCATTTATCAGCAAAGCGGGAACCTGTTCGTTCTCAACACTGCGGACGCAACTACGGTGCAGCTCACGAAAGAGGCAAATCCGGAAGCATTCATAACAGTTGGGGGCGGAACGGCGAATAAGGCCGGGACAATGATCGCTTATACGGTCTCGGACAGTTCGAAACTCAAAACGCTGTTTGTGCCGAATTATTTGGACGAGTTTGTGACCACGCCTTCGTCACGCCGCGGCTGGTCCGAGCAGAAGCTTTTTGTCACGCCGGCCGATGGCAGTCGCGACACTCCGTTCGAGATCAAGCTGCCAAAACCCGAAGGCGTCAGCGGTTTTCGCCGAATGGTCTGGGCCGCCGACAATCGTAGTCTGATCGTCGACCGCGTCGATAAAGACACAAAACGTCGGCAACTCTTTTACATCCACAACGTCGGCAGCAAAGACGAACAGATCATCACGATCTCCGACGAGACCGACGAAAAATGGCAAGCTCCGCTCTCGTCGATATTCGAGCCGAATCCGAAAGACTCAAACCAGCTTTTCTTTTGTTCTGAAAAAGACGGCTACAACCACATCTATCTCGCCACCCTCGAAAAGGCAGAAACACGA
>JAYSZT010000121.1:0-10398 GCA_043737915.1 Acidobacteriota bacterium | reverse complement strand
GGGCCGATCAGGCCGTAGATCTCGCCGCGGCCGACGTCCATCGTAAGCTCGTTCACGGCGGTCAGGCCGCCGAACTTGATCGTCGCTTTATCGGTCTGGAGGATGTGAGTTCCGCTGTCTGACATTTACTTCAACCCTCCCGTCGATTTGTCGGCCCGTCTAAAACGTTTGAAAAATTGTCCGATCTCCATCGTTCCCAAAATGCCCTGCGGCCTTAATATCATGGTCAGGATCAGGATCAGTGCGAAAATGACCAGTCGCAGATCCGCGAATTTTACCGTCAATGAACCAAGCTGTATGTCTGGCAAATACCGCAATACCTCGGGCAAGAGCGTTACAATGATCGCTCCCAGAATAGCTCCGGTCATCGAACCCATTCCGCCGATGACGATCATGATGATGATCTCGAATGACTTGATGAACTGAAAATCGTTGGTGTGCAAAAATTTGTTGTAGTGAGCGAACAGTACTCCGGCGACTCCGGCAAAACCCGAACCGATAGCGAATGATGCGACTTTGTAACGGGTTGTGTTCACGCCCATCGCCTCGGCGGCGAGTTCGTCTTCGCGGATCGAGATGAGGGCGCGTCCGGTGTCAGATTTGACGATATTGTGAATGACGACGACTGTGATGACAGCGAAAATACCGACCCAGAGGAAATTCGCATACCCGCGAACCTGATAGCCGGTCGCACCGCCGACGGCGTCGATATTAAGGATGACGATTCGTATGATCTCGGCGAAACCAAGGGTAACGATCGCGAGATAATCACCTTTGAGGCGAAGGCTTGGAATTCCGACGATGAGCCCCATCGTCGCGGCCACCAGAGCTCCGATCGCGATCGCGATCAATAAGACGACGGCTGACGAACCCGTCTCGCCCAAGAAGGAAAAAGACTGGGCCAGCGCCAAGCCGTAGCTATTTGTGAAGTACGCCGAGGCATACGCACCGACCGCCATAAATCCGGCATGCCCGATCGAAAATTGCCCGGTAAAGCCGTTGATCAAATTCAGGGACGTCGCGAGGATGATGTTGATGCCGATAAAAACCAGCAAACGCCCCTGATAATCGTTGAGACCGACGCCGAAAAATCCGTCAGTGCTTATCATCGCGTTGAGAATATACATCAACGCTATAACAACGAATCCAATAACTAAGCTTTTGATCCACGAAGCCATATTGTTTTTGAAGTGCCCGGCAGGAAGTTGGAAAGTAGTTTTTCTAACCTAAATCCTTTGCCGATCTTCTGGTTCCTAAACTTTTTCTTGCACGTTCGAGCCGAGTAATCCTGCCGGTCTGACCAGAAGGACGACGATCAGAATCGCAAATGCGACGGCATCGCGATAAGTCGACGGAATGCCGAGGTAACCGCCGTATCCGACGACGAGCGTCTCGGCCGCACCGATGAGTAGTCCGCCGAGAACCGCTCCCGGTATGTTGCCGATGCCGCCCAAAACAGCCGCGACGAAAGCTTTCAATCCGGTCATGATCCCCATCAGCGGATCGATCTTCGGATTGTACTGAGCCGTCAAAACTCCGCCGGCGGCCGCCAGTGCGGAGCCGAGAGCGAAGGTAAATGCGATGACGAAATTGGTGTTGATACCCATCAGCTTCGCTGACGTGATGTTGAACGAAACGGCCCGCATCGCCTTTCCGATCTTTGTTTTATAGATGATAAATTGCAGCACGCCCATCAGAAGCAGCGAGATAATAAAGATCATCAACTGCGAACTGGAGATCGTCGCGTTACCGAAAAGCGTAAAGTTTTCGACCGGTAAAAGCTGCGGAAACGAACGCGGTGTCGGTGAAAAAATGAAAATGAACAGGTACTCGATAAGCAAAGACATGCCGATCGCAGTGATCAGCGTCGTCATTTTTGAAAACTTACGAACCGGACGATAGGCAAAACGCTCGATCGCCATTCCCAGAGCGGCCGAGATCGCCATCGCACCGATCAGCGTCACTACAAAACCAAACGCCGACGGATTCGCCGCAAATCCCATCGCGGTCGCGATGAAAAATCCGGCGTACGCCCCAACCATATAAATATCGCCGTGGGCAAAATTTATCAGCCTCAGGATGCCGTAGACCATCGTGTACCCGAGGGCAATCAGCGCATAGATCGAGCCGATGGTGAGGCCGTTAATTAACTGCTGAACAAATGTGTCCATAATAGAGAAGTCGGGAGTTTACAGCGTCGGGTCCGGAGTCAATAAGACTGCCGAACCCTAAACTGTTTACTCTCAAGGCTATTTCGTCGTGTTGGTGGCAGCGGGAGCGGCGTTCGAGTTAGCGGCCGTTGCCGAGTTAGCGTTAGTTGCTGCATTAGCCGCCGGAGTTGTCGCGGCAGGTGCCGACATGCCTTCCGGATAGATCGACTCCTTAAAGGTGAACTTGCTCTGTGCAGGTGTCAGTTCTAAAACAACGGCAGGTTTCACGGCATTTCTGTCGGTATCGAGAGTGATGCTCCCGGTGACGCCCGCGAGGCCCTTGGTTGCGTTTATCGCGTCCTTTAATTTTGCACTATCGGTACCGCCGGCACGTTTGATCGCATCGGCCAAAACTTTTGCCGAGTCGTAAGCGAGAGCGGCAAGCGAGTCCGGAGCAACTCCGAATTTTGCCGTGTAATTCTTAACAAAATTTTGGATCTCAGGTGCCGGATTGTCCGCCGAATAATGGTTCGAGATATACGCGTTTTTCAGCGATTCGCCGCCGAGTTTCCATAGCTCAGGTGAATCCCAGCCGTCGCCACCGAGCAGCGGCTGATTCATGCCGAGTTCGCGTGCTTGACGGGCGATAATTCCGACTTCGCCGTAGTAGCCGGGAATGTAGATAACGTCCGGTTTCTGGTCACGCATCTGGGTCAACTGGGCCTTGAAATCCTGATCTTTCTGAGCGTAAGTCTGTTTGGTAATGACTGTTCCGCCGAGCTTGACGAATTCCTGTTCGAAAAACTGCGTCAAACCCTTGCTGTAGTCCGAGCTGTTATCGCCGAGGACCGCCGCCGTTTTTGCCTTCAACGTATTTGCCGCGAATTTAGCCATCACCGAACCTTGGAATGGATCGATGAAGCAAACGCGAGAAATGTAGTCGCCGACCTGGGTCACCTTCGGATTGGTTGACGAAGGCGTGATCATCGGAACTTTCGCTTCTTGTGCGACCGGTGCCGCCGCAAGCGAGTTCGACGAGGCCACTTCGCCGAGAACAGCGATGACCTTGTCCTGATTGATCAGCTTTGAGATAACGGTTTTAGCTTTTTCCGGTGATCCCTGATCGTCTTCGAATACCATCTCGAACTTCTTGCCGTTCACACCGCCGGCTGCATTGATCTCATCAAAGGCCAATGCAATGCCGTTCTTTGTTGAGACGCCGAAGCTCGACGTTGCGCCCGTCGTATCGCCATAGACGCCGACTCTAATAGTGTCGCCAGTGCTCGCCGTCGGCCCCGTGCCGCCTTTCTGAACGCACGCAAAAGAAGAAAAAATAGAGACTACTAAGATAAAGGTCAGGAAAAATCTGGTCATAGATACCTCGTTGAAGTTTTGCTTTTGATTAAAGTAGTTTTGATGAACCGTCCGGCGTTATACGCAGTCTCACTCGAAAAGTTTGCGAACCGAAAGGCATCGTACAATCTGGTTAATTGTATTTACAAACCGAAATTATACCTGATTCGCATAACATGTCGAGTTTCTATCGGCTAAAAACTAGCATTTGCGGGAGTAGGCCGTTCGCGGGTTATCTCTCAATGTGCTCGTAGATGTTATTATAACGTCATAAGTTACGGGAAATTATGAGCGAAAAATTGGGTGAATTCGGTGACATGCCGACAGAAGATTTTCGGAAGTTCGGCTATCAGATCGTCGATCAGTTGGCCGACTATTTTGACACGATGGAGACTTATCCTGTTTTGTCGCAGGTCGAGCCGGACTGGTTGCGAAGCAATTTGCCGGCATCGGCGCCGGAGGTGGGCGAGGATTTTGGGGCGATCTTGGGCGATGTCGACAAGCTGATAATGCCGGCGGTGACGCATTGGAACCATCCTAATTTTCACGGATTGTTTTCTACCTCAACTTCGTCGGTGGGAGTTTTTGGAGAAATGTTCGCGGCGGCCTTTGATATGAAAGCGATGCTCTGGCGAACGTCGCCGGCATCGACCGAGCTCGAAGATGTCGTGCTCGACTGGTTGCGGCAGATGATGGATCTGCCGGATCATTTCGAAGGCATTATCTATGATACCGCGTCCGTCTCGACTATGCACGCGATCGCCGCCGCTCGCGAAAAGGCCGGTTTGAGCATTCGTGATGCCGGTATGAGCGGTCGCGACGATGTTCCGTTGCTGCGGGTCTATGCCAGCGAACACGTTCATTCGTCGATCGACAAAGGCATCATTACACTCGGCCTCGGGCTGAAATCCCTGCGAAAGATCGAGTGTAACGAACTTTTCGAGATGATCCCGGAGAGTCTTGAGGCGGCCATTTTGGAAGATATTGCCGCCGGTTACAAACCGATCTGCGTGATCCCGACGATCGGCACGACCTCGACATCGAGCGTCGATCCGGTGGACGCGATCGCCGATATCTGTGAAAAGTACGGAATTTGGCTGCATATCGACACTGCCTACGCCGGTTCGACGGCGATCGTGCCCGAGATGCAGCACTTTTTCAAAGGCTGGGAACGCGCCGATTCGATCGTTGTTAATCCGCACAAATGGCTGTTTACGCCGTTCGACCTGTCGATCTTGTATTGCAAAGATCTGAGCATTCTCAAAGATGCCTTCTCGCTGGTCGCTGAGTATCTCAAGACCACAGACTCACAAGGCGTGAAAAACGGCATGGATTACGGCGTGCAGCTCGGCCGACGATTTCGGGCGTTGAAATTGTGGTTCGTTATCAGATATTTCGGCCGCGAAGGTTTGATCTCAAGGCTTCGCGAACATTGCCGGCTCGCCCGCCTCTTCGCGTCGTGGGTTAAGGAGAGCGATAATTTCGAACTGCTCGCACCGGTTCCGTTTGCCCTTGTTTGCTTTCGAATGGCTCCCGCCGGCATCGCCGATCTGAACGCACTCAATGACAAGATCATGAACGACATCAACGCATCCGGCGACGCATATCTCTCGCATACGAAACTGAACGGCAAATACACGTTACGGTTATCGGTAGGCAGCATTCGGGTCGAAGAGCGGCATTTGACGAAGGTATGGGACATTTTAAACGAACGCCTGACGTCCGAACTTGTCTAAAAAGTACTTGTTGATCTTAGTATCGATCGCGATTCCCTAGATCTTAAACTAGGCGTTCTTACGTGCTCTTTTTTGATTCTTCGTCCGACACCTCGGCCCAGATCTTGTGGCCGCGCGTTTCTTTTAGGAATATCGTGCCGACAACGAGCGTGATCGCGGCGATCGCCATCGGATAATATAACCCCGCATAAATATTACCGGTCTGGGCAATGACGGAAACTCCGATGAGCGGTAACAGACCGCCGAACACTCCGTTGCCGATGTGATACGGCAGGGAAAGAGCGGTGTATCTGATCTTCGCCGGGAACGACTCGACCAGGAATGCCGCGATCGGGCCGTAAACCATCGTCACCCAGACGACCTGCATCAGAATCAAAAGTATCAACTTCCAAGCGGTCGAGTTTGACAGCAAATTACCGATCGCCGTGAATTCCAAAACCTTTGGTGCGGGGACGAGGTCTCCGGCGGCATCGCGGGTCAGCGGGGTCAATGATTTTTCGCCGGTGGACGGGTTTACCTTTGACGTCGCTGTTTCGATATTCGATCCGGCGACGGATTGCATTGCGTGGTAGATCGGCAGATAAGTGAGGAGAGCCAGCAAACATCCGGCCATAATTATCCATTTTCGTCCGAGCCGATCGCTTAGAGCTCCAAATACGACGAATAACGGCATACCGATAAGAAGTGCGACGGCGACAATATATTTGGCTGAGGTGCCGTCAACATTCAGGATCTTTTCGATGTAAAAGAGTGCGTAAAACTGTCCGGTGTACCAGACCACGCCTTGGCCGGCGGTCGCTCCAAAGAGTGAGATCAGGACGATCTTCAGATTTTTCCACTTCGTGAAGGCTTCGATCAGAGGGTTTGCCGACGTCATTCCGGAGCTTTTGACCTGTTCGAAGATCGGCGACTCCTTCATCCTGAGACGAATATAGAGAGAAACGCCGACGAGCAGGATCGATATCAAAAACGGGCTACGCCAACCGCCAAAGCTGCCTGTTTTCCCGGCGAATTGTTCGACACTCATCGTGTTTTGAACAATCAGGATCACCGCGAGCGATAGAAACAAGCCAAGTGTTGCCGTGATCTGAATGAAGGAAGTATAGAATCCGCGTCTGTTGTCAGGTACGTGTTCGGCTACGTAGACGGCAGCACCGCCGTATTCGCCGCCGAGAGCCAATCCTTGAAAAACTCTTATTAACAGCAAAATGATCGGTGCCGCGATGCCGATCTGCTCATAGGTCGGCAAAAATCCTATGACCGCCGTTGCTCCGCCCATGATCAGAAGTGTCACCAAAAACGCGTATTTACGCCCGACGACATCGCCGATACGGCCAAAAAACAAGGCTCCGAACGGACGAACGATAAAGCCGACCGCAAAGGTGGCGAGATAGGCGATGTAGGCGAAGGTGTCGTTTCCAGGTGGGTAAAATAACGGAGCGATGACACCGGCAAGGCTGCCGAAAATATAAAAGTCGTACCACTCTATCATCGTCCCGACGGACGATGCACCGATGACCTGCCAGATCTTTCTTTTCGAAACCTGATCGTTGTAAAAAGCTCCGAGATCCTTTGCCGTTTCCGCCATGTATCGTTTCCCCTGATCTGATCAAAATTTTAGTTTTGATGATTAAAACAGTTCTTTGCGGTAGTTTCAAAGCGAATTTCAATGTGTTAGGTTTGGGAATGGAATAACACAATGAAATTTGTAAAAGAAAGCGTTATCAAAGCATCACCCGAACGCGTTTTTGCCTTTCACGAACAGAGCGACGCCTTCGAGCGACTTGTCCCGCCGTGGGAAGACGCGAAGATCATTCAAAAGGCTGATATTTCGGTTATTGGATCGCAGGCGATCGTGGATACAAAATTATTCGGGTTGATAACGACTCGTTGGCTGGCCGAGCATACGGCCTATGATCCGCCGCGAATGTTTGAGGATGTGCAGATCTCGGGGCCGTTCGCAAAATGGCGTCACCGGCATATAGTCGAGCCGCACCCGGACGGAGCGATCTTACGCGACGAGATCGAATACGAACCGCCGTTCTGGTTTCTCGGTGCCCTAGCCGCCCCATTCGCCGTTGTGCCGAAGCTCGAGAAGATGTTCGAGTACCGGCACCAGGTCACGCGGGAATGGTGTGAAGGAGAAGAAAATTGAACCACATAGGAACATAGGACACATAGAAATAAATCGCTATGTGTCCTATGTTTCTATGTGGTAATTGACCGCTTCTACTTAGCCAAACATTTATTTTATTTGACGCATTTGGGTGCCGAAGAGGAAATCGCCGATGCCGGCAGTTACGTGCGAAGCGTCGTAGCCGACTAGTTCGACATAGGCACGGCCGCCGATCGGGTTTTCGCCGCGAGTTCCGGAGACTTTACAGACGCCTTCCCAGTAAACGATCATCGTCGAGCCGCGGGTGTCGAGTTCCTGATCGGCTATGAGCGGTTCGATGGTGATGTCGATCCCGAGCTTTTCGACCTTGACGTGCCAGCGGCTGGGATATTTCGCTTGCGTATTTTCGCTCGTCCAAGTATCAGTGACGTTGATCTCAAAATCCTTACGCTCGAGGTACTCGCAAGTGCCGTCCTGGCGAACGAATGTTCCGGTCGAGTCGCCATTCATATCGCCGGACTCACTTCGGAATTGATAGATCATGAGCTCGGTCTCGTCGTCAAACTGTATGCTGAACCAGTCCCAATTGCCCTGATCCCAACTGCCGAATTCCCTATCCATCCACGCCGTGCCGGTGAATTTTTCGAGCTCGCCGTTCAACGATGTCTGTCCGGCGACGATCATTCTTGTATACGAGAAATGTTTGGACGCGCCGTTCTTTTTGCGGCTGATGCCGTTGCCGCCGTCGCCGTTGAGCACGACCGGTTTGTTTGGATCGAGCACAGCGTCAAATACAAGGCCGTCGGAAAACGTCGCGTGCAAGAGGTGTTTTCCCGCCACTTCGCGCAGAGACCAATCGCCGAGCGACACGTCACAGGTCGTCTCGCTCATCGAGACCGGCAGGTCGAATGGCTTGTTAAAACTGCGAGTGTGTTCGTAGCGAAACGTCTGTGCAGTAACATCCGAGATCGCGAAATGAGCGAAATACATTGGGTTGGCGACGGCCATCATCGGGAAAATGCCCATCTTGTCGCGATCGGTGCGGCGTTTGAAAAATACGAGTTCGAAGCCGAATTCTCGTCCAGATTCTGAGACGCAGTGGCCCGTGTAGTACCACCATTCGGTCTGCACGTCGCCTTGGGCGAACAGATCTTCGGGTAATGTTACTTGACCATCCGACGGCGGATCGCGAAGTTCGCTGCCTGTGCTACCTAATAACTCGGCGATGCCGTTCAATGCTGAGGCCGCAATGTCCTCGACGGGTTTTAAAAATTGCTTGTACATAATTTCACTTTGGGTTTTATTCGTTATATGGCCGGCAATGGTTTCAGCGTTTTTAATTAGTTTATGCGAATATATTGGTATGTTAACTCATATAGTCTGTTGGAAATATAAACCCGAAACTGAAGAGACGAGGCGCGAAGAGCATCGCTCGCGACTCAGCGCCTTAAAAGGCCTGATCGCCGACGTTATCACGCTCGATGTTGGTGCTGATATGCTGCACCTCGACAGATCATTCGACACCGGCCTCGTCGCGACATTTGCTGATAAAGATGCCCTTGATCGATATACGGTCAACGCCGATCATCAAACTGTCGTCGCCATCGGGCGTGAAATTGCCGAACGCGTGATCTCTGTCGATTTTGTCACCGGCGAATAGCGAACCGTTGCCGATCAACAAAAGCAAACGATTTGCGTTCGCCGCACATCATAGATAGGCACGGTTCTAGGTTAATTTTTTGCGGATAAAAGCATGAATAAGATATATCGAAGCGTATTGACGGCGGCAGCGTTTTTGACCGTTTTCTCGATCTCAGGCTTAGCCCAACAGGTCAAACGAACTCCGTTCGACGTGACGAATTACGTCATGGACGTCGCTCTCGTGCCGACTGAGCGAAAGCTCAATGCCACGGTCGATGTCAGCTTTACACCGCTCGAGGACACGCGGACGATCTCGTTCGAGCTCAACGGTTCCCTCAAGATAGACACGATCACACGCCTCGATCGCCCGGCGGTTGCCATGCCGGTAAGGCCGCCCGCAAAGGGCGCACCAAAGGTGGCCGCGGCCGCGAACTCAGTGACATTTGTTCAGGATCAGGCCGGAGTGACCGATCTCGGCCCGAGCGTGCGTATCGATCTTGGCGATAACGTCTTAAAAGGAACGCCGATCGTGCTTCGCTTCAAATACAGCGGCATTCTCGACACGGCGTCGGGCGGACCGCTGCTTACGAAAAGGCTCGCGTACATCGGCGATTCGCAAGGTTATTTGATGTATGCGGCGCGTTGGTTTCCGTTTCATGATTACGCTGCCGACCGGGCAACGTCAGACATTTCGATCTCGCTGCCGTCCGGTTTGCAGATGGTCGGTTTTAGCGATTCAGCAGTCGCGGCGACCGGCGGTAAATATAGATTCGTTCAGGCAAAACCTGCTCTCGTCGGGAATTTCGCTTACGGTAAATACGTCAGTAAAACGCTGAAGTTTGGCGAATACGAACTTCAATTTTACTCGCGAGCCGGCAACGATGCGCTGATCGCCGGTTATGGCGAAACGCTCGGCCGAGCTCTCGACGCGTACACCAAACGCTTTGGAGCACCTGACGCCGGGAAACGCCTGATCGTGGCGCAGATCGACGACGAAAGCCTCGATTATTACTCGTCGCTGGGAATGCTTTTCATCGCGAACCGCCAGTTCGAACAGGCACGCGAGATCACCACCGAACGCCTGCAACGCGAAGCGGCGTATCAATGGTGGGGCTTGACCGTCGGCCTCAAATCGTTTGACGACGCGTGGCTTTCGCAGGGACTCGCCGAGTACAGCGCGTTCTCGCTGCGTGAAACCGGACTCTCGAATTCGAAACTCGACGACCTCCGCCGCGAGTTGCTCGAAAAATCTCTGACGTTTGAGCAAACAGCTTCCTTGCTCCGCGTGCCCGGCAATCTCGACGATCAGTCGATCGCCTATCAATACATTATGTATTCGAAGGGAGCGTTCGTTTACAAACTGTTGCGGGACACGATGGGTGCGGCGAAATTTGACCAATTG
>JAYSZT010000120.1:0-10408 GCA_043737915.1 Acidobacteriota bacterium | reverse complement strand
AGTTAGAACGTACTTTCGCGAATTGATGGACGAATCGCAGGCTAGAAAATTGATCGTTGAGGTCGGCAAACTACTGTACGAACGTAGCTATGTCGTGGCGTTTGATGGCAATGTGAGTATTCGCCTCGATGAAAACACGGTCCTCGCTACGCCTACGATGACTTCCAAGGGAAGAATGACTGAGGATTGCCTCGCCCTCACAGATCTCGACGGTAAGCCGTTGTCGGACAAGCGGGCTTCGTCGGAACTTGCGATGCACCTGCTCATTTATAAGATGAGGCCCGACATTCACGCGGTATGCCACGCTCATCCGGCACATGGGACAGCTTTTGCCGTTGCGGGCTTGGCCATAGACAAGCCTATACTTTCCGAGGTCGTTTTAACTCTCGGCTGTGTTCCGCTGACTGCTTACGGCACTCCTTCAACAGATGAGTTAACGGAGGCGATGAAACCATTTGTTCCGCATCACAACGCCCTCTTGATGGCTAATCATGGTGCGGTTGCTTACGGCGAGCATCTCTGGCAGGCATTCGACCGGCTTGAAACGCTTGAACATACGGCAAAGATTGCGATCCTCGCGAAAGCTCTCGGCGGGGCAAACGACATTCCGGACGGAGCGGTCGAAAAGCTAATAGAGATTCGTGAAAAGGCGGGATTTCTAGGTAAGAATGCAAGGTGTCAAGCGTGCGGTTACCTGCACGAAAACAACATCGTGTGCGACCTCGAAGTGGATTATCCGACCAAAGCCGAATCCAACGGTGCAGCAAAGATCTCACTTACCCGTGAAGAATTGATAGAGCTTTTGAGCCAAGCGGCTAATTTGCAGAATTAGCCATTTCTTCCACAAAATCGTATATTTATTTTAACCGCCACCTGTAAGTTCGGGATTTGTATTTTTTACGGGTTATTGCGGAGCAAATCCCAAGAGGTTCGACTCCTCGATTGCTGTTGGTAGCACACGACTTAGAATCGTACACAAGCAAAAGTCGGAGGAAAAACGGAGACTGCGTTTGAAACGCGAGCCAAAAGCGGTTTGTAGAAACAAGGATACCGTGACGGTCTACTGACAGTCACTTAATTGTCTCTCCCCAAATCTGGTGTTTTCGTTTTTCCAAAGACATAAACCATCTCAATGTACCAGATATCTCAGAATGAATTGCGACGGTCCTTTTGGCGGGTTAGGTTTTCCGTGGCTCCGAATGAGGTTGGGTTTCTGTATCGTGGAAATCGACTTGAAAAAAGACTCGAACCTGGGATCTATGATTATTTCGATTACCAAAGTGTACTCAAACTTCTGACATTCCCAACGACAAGTAGGATACAAACTATTGTCAATCAAGAAGTTCTGACAAAAGATAACGTCGCTCTAAGGTTTTCATTCTTCGTTGAATACAAGATTGGAGACATCGATAAGTTTGTCGAAAATACGGACGTTTTTACGAATCCATATAGTATATTTGCTTCGGCCGAACAGCTTATACAAAACCTTTCACAGATTGAAGTAAGAAAAGTCATCTCGGCGATCGAAAGCGAAGAATTGAACGAAAAGCGAAATGAGATCCTTCCAGAGGTTCCAGAAGGACTCAAGAAGGAACTCGCGGAAACGGGGATTTCTTTGGTAAGGCTTTTGGTAAAAGATTTGACTTTTCCAAAATCGATACAAGATTTGTTTGCTAAACAGCTTGAAGCAAAAATAAGATCGAAAGCGGATCTGGAGAACGCTCGCACTCAGGTTGCGATGGCCAGAGCACTTAAGAATGCATCAGAGTTGATGAAAGGCGATGAAAATATCAAATTCGTTCAGATGCTCGAAACAATTACTAAGATTGCGGAAAAGGGAAAGCATACTTTCATAATTGGCGATTTAGCACAAAACGCTGTAAATTTAAGGAAAGATTAAGCAACACACTGGAGAATAAATCGAAATGCAAGAAGCATTGGGAATGGTAGAAACTAAAGGACTCGTGGCAATGATCGAGGCGTCTGACGCGATGGTCAAAGCGGCCAATGTCCAACTTGTCGGTTACGAAAAAATCGGTGCCGGTTTTGTGACCGCCATCGTCCGCGGGGACGTTGCCGCCGTTAAAGCCGCAACAGACGCCGGAGCAGCGGCCGCCCGACGGGTCGGCGAACTTGTCAGCGTTCACGTCATTCCGCGTCCGCACTCAAGCGTCGACGAAACTTTGCCGATAGTTAGAAAATAGTTGTCAGTAGCCGGTTGTAGGAGGTCAGAAAATGTCTGATTCGCTGACAACTGAATACTGGCGACGGTCAATTGATAATGATCATCGCCCGCATATTAGGCACGGTTGTGTCCACCCAGAAAGACGAACGTCTGATCGGCAAAAAACTGCTCATCGTAAAGCCGGTAAACCTTGACGGCTCAGATCAGGTGGGTTATGTCGTCGCAGTAGATACGGTCGGTGCCGGGTTCCACGAGAAGGTCTTGGTTGTCAGCGGCTCGTCCGCGAGATTGGCCGACGGAAACAAGGATTGCCCGGTCGACGCAGCGATCATCGGTGTGATCGACGAAATAGATTTCACAAATTAACTTCAATGCAGATCGCCCGCGTTATTGGAACGGTTGTCGCCAGCGTAAAGAACGAGGCTCTCGAAGGACGCAAGATGCTGATCGTTCAGACGCTTGATGCGGATCTCAGGCCGAAAGGCAGTCCGATGGTCGCTCTCGATGCGGCCGGTGCGGGCGAGGGCGAATTGGTGTTTTGGTGCCGCGGCAAAGAAGCTTCGTTCCCGTTCACACGCGATGAAACGCCGACGGACTGCACGATCGTCGGGATAATCGATTCCGATTCACACGTTTTTCAGACTAGTTAGCCGCGAAAAGGTAGACGAAACGCAAAGCGGAGAAGATCTGTTTTTGCGATTGTTTAGGCAAAATGCTATTAGCCAAAGTTATCGGAAACGTCGTTGCGACGCAGAAGAATCAGCGTTATGAGGGAACTCGTGCGATGCTGTGTAGACAGGTGACGCCTGAGGGCGAAGACCTGGACTATACGTGTATCGCACTGGACTCGGTCGGTTCCGGCGAGGGCGACACGGTTATCATCCTACAGGAAGGCTGGGGAGCGTCAACGGCTGCGACGGGAAAGGCGGGAGCAGCAATTGATTCAGCGATCGTTGGAGTTGTCGACTATGTCGACCTTCTTCCAAACGAAAAGAAATAGAATTTTGTAATGACTGCAAGCAGCTTAAAATCAGATGCGCAACCAAACGATCTCGCCGCATTATTCGCGGCGGTCGAGAAGATCGGCAGCCGCCTCAACAAACTTGAAGACAGCTTCAGAAACCAGCAGGTACCAGATTCCAGATCTGAAGGTTCAAACATCCAAGCAGCTCATCCCAGTTTAGACAAATTAAACATTGCTGAGGCACTCGCTGACAGCATTTTCGGGCATTACAATAAAGAAAAGGCTTGCCAGTTTGAGCCTGACAAGCCTTGTGATCATTGCTCGATGTGCAATTCTCGCGGATTCTAGCTTATTTATTCGCAGGTGCGGGAGCGGCCGGAGCAGGAGCCTGAGTTTTTCTCAAAGAATTCGCATCGCCCACTTTCGGAGCAGTTTTAGCTCCTTCGTCAGCCTTGAAAAAAGGCTCTTCTTTGAACCCAAGCAAACTGGCGGTCAAAACAGCTGGGAACGAATTCCGCGTTGTGTTGTAAGCATTTACCGCGTCCGAATAATCCTGACGTGATACGTTGATCCGATTTTCCGTGCTCGATAATTCGTCCTGAACCTTTAAGAAAGACTCATTAGAACGCAGTGTCGGATAACTTTCGGTAAGGCTCAGAAGCCGACCGATCGTTCCGCCAAAGCTGTTATTTGCCTCGATTACAGCCTGTTTCTGTTCCGGCGATTTATCACCGTCCGGCGAAGCCGGAGCCGCACTAGTCGCGTTCAGCAAACGCGAGCGGGCATCTGCGACCTGACCGAAGATCTCCTGCTCATTGACTGCAGTCATTTTTGCGACCTCGACCAGATTTGGGATAAGATCCGCACGTCTTTGCAGCGAACTTTCAACATTCGACCATTTCGCCTTCACGTTCTGTTGCTTTGCGGTCAAATCGTTGTAGCTACATCCGCTCATGCCGAACGCGGCAAATATGACAACTGATAATAATAGTGCTTTTTTCATGTTTGTTCTCCTAATAATGAAAAACCAAAACTAACCTTTAGTCTTTCCTATCGCATCGATCGAATCGATGACCTCTTCGATTTGCTCCATGTACTCGCCGAACAATTTGTTCGCGGACGTTTCGTCTAACTTTACGGTGCCTTTATTCTCACGAATATCAAATATTTTTTCAAACGGCGTGCCGTCAATATTGAGATGTTTCGTCGCGAGGGCAACGATCTCGTGCTTGGTTGCGGGCGGCGTGAGACCGTGAATGATCAGCACGGCACGGAATAAAGCGGAAAAACTTGAAAGGCTTTCCGTCATCAAGCGTTTCAACCCGTCGACGGATACCGACGCCGGAATATACTGCCTCCGGAGCTGCAAAAGCTTACTGCGGAGTTCGTATTCGGCTTGATGACGCAGGAACTGATCGGAGATGTTTAGCCCGGCAAGGACATCGGTTCCGTGCAAAACCTTATGAGCGAAACTCATCTGGTAAAACTCAATCGGAAAGACATCGGCCGCATTTTGCAGTTCCGAAACCGTAAAATATACGGGAACCGGATGCCCCATTCGTACCCACTCCCGAACGCTGGCGTGAGCATTTCGGAGGTCTTGAGTGCCGATCTTATTCAACGCGATCAGGATGTTGTAATCAGATTTTTTCGCGATGAAATCCCCCGCCGCGGCCGAGCCGTAAAGTATCACCGACGCCAGATTGTCGCCGTGAGTTGATCTTAGATCATCTATGAAAGCTGAAAATTGACTAACCATTTTTACCAGTCGCCTCCTGCTCCGCCGCCGCCGAAATCGCCACCACCGCCGAAACCGCCCCAGTCACTGCCGCCGCCCGAAGATCCGCCCCAGTCGCTTGAAGATCCGCCCGACGAACTGCCGCCGGAACTAAGTATGCCGCCGACGATCCACGGAAGTGCTCCACCACCACCACCGAATCCGCCGCCGCCCCATTTATCTCTGTCACCGCTCGACGGACCGCCCTTAGATCTCGAAAATATTATCAACAGAATTACCAGAATAATGATGGCACAACAAAAAAGTGACGTAAAACTCACGTTCAGCGAGTTTCCGCGTTGGCGTTCGGGAGCCGTCGGCGTATTGGCTGCGACGTTTGAGTTGCCGTTGCCCTTATTTTGAATAGCAAGTATATAGGCATCGATCGTGTCGGAAATTCCTTTGGCGTAGTTTTGCTTCTTAAATTCGGGGACGAGGTATTGCCGTTGAAGGCTGCCGACGACACCGTCTGGCAGTTCGTCCTCAAGATCTTTGCTGACCTGCGTGAAATATTTGCGGTCATCGATCGCGACTAAAAGCAAGGCACTCGGATTATCGTCAACTTTCGAACCGATCTTCCAACCGCGGGATACCGCGAGCGAATAATCGAAAATCGGCCGATCACCTGTCGTTTTGACAATGGCAACAGCGATCTCCACTCGTGGATTGGATACATTGTTGAAATTTTTAAGCTTTGTTTCGAGATCTTGCTTGGTCGCCGCGTCGATGACACCGGCGTAGTCGTTTACAAATCCAGTCGGATTGGGTAGCGGCGACACATTCTGAGACCAAGGCGCCGGCGTTTGCGAAAAAACGTTCGAAAACGCCAGAAATAGGAATGTGGCGAGTACGAAGATCTTAATTTTTACCGGCGAAAGTTTTGTGTCCATCAATAGTGCAGCTAACACGCGCAATCAAGAATCTATACGAATAAACTAGCTAGATGTTCGCATTATGTGCGTTTTGCCTCAATGACTGTTGCACGAAAAATGCGTTTCGCCTCGTGGACCGTCGGGTGCGAGTTGGCGAACATGAGCAGATCGTCGTCGGTCGCCTCCTTGGGAAGAGTCGGCACCTCAAGCCTTGGCTTTTTGCGGCCAATGTCGGGAATAAGGTGCGACATATCACGCTTTGGAGCGGTCGCAACAGCTTTGTTTCCATTGCCTTGAGCGGGACGTACCGGCATTACGTATTCGGCGCCAACGAGCATCCCGACTAATGCTTGAGCGGTGGGAATTAATCGTAGGTCATCACCATTATACGTAAGTTTTTCTTCGAAAACGTCGTCCAGCTTTTCATCTTTGGCGTGCTCAAGTTCTTCGCTGGTAAGCGCCGCTAGGCGAACATTCGCTGGTGCGATACTTTCATTGTTTGCTTCTTTTGGCGTGTGCAGAATGAGATCTGAACTTCGGTCAACCGCTATGAATCCGGAAAGATCGATCGGCTCGTCGTAAAAAGCCATGTCCTCGGGTGGTTCGTCGAGCTCGAAATCTCGATCCGGCGGTTGCTCAGGAAATTCAGTCTCGGTCTTGGCGGCAGTTACATCAACTTCAATCGGTCGAACAGGTGCAGCATGCATTGATTCGCCGACCAAGGCAACGATCGGTTCTTGTTCTATGGTCGGGGCGCTAATTAAAGTTTTTTTTTCCTGAACCTGAGCACTAGCCGCTTCGAATCCACTTCCCGCATCCGATTCAATAGCCGACAGACGCTCAAGAATTCCTTCGAGATCAACGACCCGTCTCATTTCAATCAGGCGAATAAGACCGATCTCGAGAATGTGGCGAGAGTGTGAAGCTCCTTTAAGTTTTGTTTCAGTTTCGGCAAGAGCATTGAAGAACCGGAGTAAATCGGCCTCGGTGAAAGGCTCGGAGGCGGTTCGCATTTCCTGGACTGAGAAGAGGGCTGATTCGTGCAAATTCGGCGACTCTCCCGCAACTTTGAATACTAGTAGATCGCGGAAAAGGCCAAGCAAGTCGCGGCAGAAATTCCGCAGATCGTGCCCTCTGCCGATAAGGTCGTCAACGACGTCAAGCGTGCCCTTCGCGTTTTTTTCGCTGATCGCTTTTATCACCTTTGAAAGCGTTTCGACTCCTGCAAAGCCAAGTGCTTTTGTGACATTGTCCGCCGTGATCTCGTCGCTTGAAAAGCTGATCACCTGATCGAAATTGCTCTGTGCGTCACGCATCGAACCTTCGCCCGAGCGCGCTAGTTCGCGAAGAGCATCATCAGAGATATTTATCTTCTCTGCATCGGCAATTAGTTTTAGGCGGTCGAAAATCTTCGGCAACGGGATTGTGCGAAATTCGAATTCCTGACAACGCGAAAGGATCGTTTCCGGCACCTTGTGTAGCTCGGTCGTAGCCATGATGAAGACCGTGTTGTCAGGCGGCTCCTCGAGCGTTTTTAGCAGAGCGTTGAAGGCAGGTTTCGACAATTGGTGAACTTCGTCGATGATGAAAACCTTGAAGCGATCACGAGCCGGATTGAAATTGATACTCTCAAGAATCGTCTCGCGGACGTCATCGATACCGGTGTGCGAAGCCGCATCAATCTCTAGCACATCGATCGAACGTCCCTCGGATATCTCGATGCACGAAGGGCAAATGCCCGGGTCACTCAGCAAGCAAGGCGTTAGATTAGGCTTGCCGTCGGTCTTATGACAATTGAGGGCCTTGGCGAGAATGCGCGCGGTTGTCGTCTTGCCGACCCCTCGGGAACCTGAGAACAGATAAGCGTGATGCAGTCGATCAAATTCCAAAGCGTTACGCAACGTCTGCGTAATTACTTCCTGACCCGTAACTTCCTCAAAAGTCTGCGGCCTCCATTTTCGGGCGATAACCTGATACGACATTTAGCTAAAAGAATAAAGTATAAAAGCGAAAGGATAAAGTCGGGCTCTAAGACTTTTGAGGCCCGAAAACATAAAATTCGCCGGAGTAGTGCAAATTCTCTCATTCATTAAGAACAAGCAACGATTTCTGATCTTGATTTCAGCAATTATTTACGTATCCGTTGTATTCGTTTTCGGACTCTCTTCAGGTACGGCCGGGGTTCGGGGACTCTGTAGATTTAATGGATTCAGTTTTTAAGACGATAGATAGCCTGGATGATACCCGACAGAGACAGTTATTACAGCTTTGGGTTGCCGACAGACGTTCCGACCGCCGGGCGATAAGAACTGTACCAATAAAAGTAAGGCCGGAGTCTTGGACTCCGGCCTTTAATCCTAAGTTTCGATCGTCTGCGAAAAGATCGAAAATTAAGGGACGAAAACATTCGGGACGGGTTTGTCGCCGGTTTGTCCGAATTGCTGGATTTGGGTTCCGGCGGTTGAGCGTTGGATGTACCAGGTCGAACTCGACGGTCTAAATATAGCTGCGTCAAACTTCCCGTCGCCATCGTAGTCAGCCGGAGTCGGGAGATCGGTCGAGATGCCGAACGGGAATGCGTAAAAGCTCGCATTTTCGCTTCGGAGAATAAACCATTCACCGGTCGAAGGCCGCCAGAAAGCTTGGTCAGCCTTACCGTCGCCGGTGAAATCACCCTGGACCGGCTTATCAGTGCTTGTTCCGAACTGAGTCGCAATTACGCTACCGTTCGAGCTATTTCTGATCCACCATTGGCCGGAGGAAGGTCGGTAAATTGCAACGTCGGACCTGAAGTCTCCGTCGTAATCGGCCGTTACCGGAACGTCGCCGCTCACGCCGAAGCTCACAAAAGTTGTCCCGCCTGAGGAATTGTTGATATACCAAGTCGAGTTTGAGGGGCGGAAAACAGCTGCGTCAGATTTGCCGTCGCCATCATAGTCAGCGGGTGCGGGTACGTCACCGCTTGCCCCGAATGGGAAAGAGTAAAAGCTATTGTCTTCGCTTCGCAGAATGAACCATTCGCCGGTAGATGGTCGCCAGAACGCTACATCTGTTTTGCCGTCAGCGGTAAAGTCAGAAGGCACGAGTTTGTCGGTTGAGGTGCCGAATTGTACGACCGAACTGCTGGCATTGCCGCTGTTCTGGCTCCACCATTGGCCGGTTGACGGTCGAAAGATCGAGAGATCAGCTTTCCCGTCGGCGTCAAAATCGAAGGGTGTGGGCGAGAATGATCGCTCGAAGGCACCGATGTCCGAGCCGTTACCGGCAGGTGCACTAGGAACAAATCGATTGTCAAACGGCCGAATTGAGCCGCGTTGGTCGGTCGCGATGCTCGGGCTATTGCCTTTATCGATTGCTGGGCTCCGGGTTAATAGAGCACGGGTTAGGGTCGGGCCGCCATTATTTCTCAAAGCTCCGATCCGTGGGTCGATCGGATTCGCGGTCGTGCCGAGTTGGTTGTTCGCACCGGTCCATTCACTGCCGTCGGCGTTGCCAACGAGGTTATAGCTTCCGGTCACGCCTTGCCCGAGACTTGCACGCCCGACAACATCATTGCCGTCCGCCGCAGTGTTAAGGGCGATGAGATTATTAACTAGGGTCGCGGTCGCACTGTTGAAAAAGCCGCCGCCGTTCGCGGCTGAGTTACTCGTGATGGTTGTGTTTGTCAGAGTCGCAGTCGCGGCCGTCGCTGTGTTGTAGATGCCGCCGCCGTTGAACGCTGCGGTGTTGCCGTCAAATGTGCTGTTGCTCGCATTGATCGTGCCGCTAGTTCCGATGTAGACGCCGCCGCCGCTTCCGCCGTTGTTAGCGATGTTGGCGTTGAATGTACTCGATGTGGAGTTAAGCGTGCCGCTGTCGAAGACAAAAATGCCGCCGCCGTTGATCGCCGAGTTGTTGCGAATGGTCGAATTGATTAGGGTGACCGTTCCACTGTTCGCCATGTAGATGCCGCCGCCATTTGCCGAAGCACTGTTATTGCGTAGTGTACAACCGTTGAGGGTCAACGTTCCGCTGTTGCCCATAAAGATCCCTCCTCCCAACGTCGAGCTGAAACCGCCGGCCATAGTCAGATTATTGATCGTTAGCACTGCACTGTTTACGAGCGTGAAGACGCGAAAGCTGTTGTTGGCATTTACCACGATGCCCTGCGATTGCTGGTTATTAAGCGTCATCGCTGCAAGCGGAATGTCGGGCAGTGGACTGAGTAGAGATATTGTAAAGGAGTTGGTTGCGGGATCAAATCCAGGATCGGTGGTCGGGATGGTGAACGTGACGATATTCGCCTCGGTGTTGATTGTCGCATCGAGGATCGCCTGCCGCAGACTTCCGATGCCGGCATTGGCGGACGTGTTCACGGTTAGACTTGCTGCCATGGTGCTAACTGAAAAGAGAATTGAGCAGACAATTCCGATAGATACATTTCGAACCGAAACTCCTAGGAGTCGCTTCATATTAATATTCATATTTTGATCCTTTGATGGAAAGTGAAATAACTGCTCGTCGAGGCGGAGCCGAAATGGCTCGAACAGTTATCCTAGAATCGTATGTGATTGGGGGCGAGTTGTCGGTGTGGCAGCACACCGAACGCAATCGAGGAGTTCTATCGATGC
>JAYSZT010000119.1:0-4681 GCA_043737915.1 Acidobacteriota bacterium | reverse complement strand
GGAACGTCGCAAAGAACATTCCAGCAAGGGTGCGTCTCCAGATCGTTAATAAGGCTCGATTCGCCTTGCTCTACGTCGAGCTTGCTAAATCCTTCCGTCTGACAAAGCAAGTCTTTGACCGCCGGTATCAGGCCGAACGGAAAACGATCGCCGCTGCCGACGTGCTGCAAGGTCCTGTTTTCGAGTATCGCTATCACGCGGTCATAGATCGCGTGTCTCGTTGGGTTTGTCTTGGCATAAAACCAGCTGGGCCGCGTGCGGCCGATAAGTCGAAAGGGTTCGGTGTTGTGATTTGCTAACGCGGGTTCGCCCGCGATCGCTTGAAAGTCGAGCGTCTTCATATCCCGATTCTCCCCGGCTTTTGCCTTTTCCAATCGAACCTCTGGACGGACTTCGTCTTTAAGTGCGGAAACGCCCTCGTAAGAATTGATTGAATTGATTCGAGATCTTCGGTATAATGAGAAAAGGAAAATGCCGTCTGATTGTCCGCAAAATAATCAACTGTTTTCCGCTCGAGGCCGACCCCGGAAAGGTCGGCTTTTCTTTCGGCTTTTTTATTGTCATTCATAGTTTTTCACCTCTCCATTTTGTCGATCCTGATTTCCGCCGTTGTCGATAAAGCTCTGGATCGCTGCCGAGCTGTATCGATATTGCCGTTCACCGATAAGGACAAACGGTAGCCGTTTCTCACGGGTCAACTCATACACGCGGGCCGGTTTCAGTCCGAGAATCTCGCCAACCTCATTTACTGTTAATAGTTTTGTAGTCATTGTTTTTGCTCCAAAATAAAAAATCGCTAGCAAAGAAAACTCTGCTAGCGACAATCTAAACACTTTGAAGCGAACGTATCACAAGAACACGGTGGAATTAAAACACCGTGTTTTTTCGCAAACTAATTTTCCACCTTCATTTTCCAGCGCCTAACGGGCAAATCATATTTCTCGAATTCTGCAAACGCCTTTCTTAATTTACCCACGGTGCTATCTCGCTGTTTTTCATTAGCCGGGTCGACCTTTTCAAATTCGGGAATCTGCTGAATAATTTCCCAAATATTTTCGACAGTGGAGAGGTTCCAGATGACGAGCCAATCAACTCGCTTGAAGTCTCTCGTCCGAAATCGCACGTATCCATCCGCTTGAAATTTCGCCGTCGTTCGGCTGATGTGATTCTGAAGCTGCTTTTTGAAGGCCAGTCGGACGTTCGCCGCATATTCTTTTGAATCCCGCCTAATCTCCCATCCATCAAATTCGAAGTAGAATGGATCGCCGGAACCTACGCACTCACTGTGGCTATAGGCCGTGCCAAGAGACTCGATATGGTTTGGGTATCGCACAATGTTCGAAAGATGGCGAAATAGATCATCTCTTAGCCAATCTGTATCCAAGCCGAACCGTTCGATCAGCGCTTGATAGCCACTCCGCAGTTCGAAAAAATCCAATATCTTAATTCGGTCGTTCGCCGTCAAGTCGGATTTATCAATCGTAGAATACTTAGGATCACGGGTGATTTCATACAAGAGGCTATCGGCGTGGAATTTTCCGTCCCGATCTTTGAAGTTACATCCCGTGTCAGGAGCCGTGCAAAACCACGCCATATTTCTCTCCGAATAAGGGTTGAACGATTCTCCAAAGACCGAGAGGTAGGTCGGTGCTAAAGCTTTCAGCGTTTCAAATACCTCTGGAGCGATCCGAACGATCGAGTCCATAAACGCGGAACGATAATTTCCCTCAAGTGATTCAGGGTCTGTAAACTTCATAAAAATGCTGTGCGCCGGTTGCGCGCCAAGCCGGCCGAAAATTGCCTAACCGGTAGCATCTATTATAAACTCAAACCCAAGTGAAACGAAGTAAAACAAACACAACGGAACAGGGAAAAACGGCTTAGTATGGTAGAACGCCTGACCGTCATTTTTTTTATTATTCTGTGCTTTTTGCTCGGCTTCTATCTAATTCTTTCGCCTTGGGACACTTTGTTCGGGCCGTGGGCAGATAATTATCTGTTGGCGTTCGTCACCGACAAATCAGGGTTGCCTTCCCTTCAAAAAGTGGTCGCGTCGACATGGTTTCGTGGTGCTGTCACCGGGCTTGGTGTGCTCAACCTGATCATCGCATTCTGGGAGATCGCCAATTTCAACAAAAGCGTCAAACTCCTCGAGTCCTCCGAAAATACAAATCGAAAGTGAGACTGCCGGCAAAGCGACCTCTTACTTATTTCATCACCGCCGGCGAACTGACGGACGGCGATTTCGCGTTACAACGACCGTCGGTCGAGGAGAACGTTCGTGCGGCTGTTGAGGCAGGCGTGTCGATGGTTCAGGTGCGGGAAAAAAGGCTTTCGGCTCGCAATATTTTCGATCTTGCGGCCGCCTTGGCGAAAATTACCCGTAACTCGGACACGCGGTTGTTGATAAATGACCGTGCGGATGTCGCAAAAGCGGCGGGGGCGGATGGTGTTCATCTGACCACGCGGTCTTTATCGACTTCGCTGATCCGCAGAATGTTCGGTGAGGAGTTTTTGATCGGAGTTTCTACGCATTCCGTCGAAGAAATTCGTTCGGCGATCGACAGTAAAGCGGATTTTGCCGTTTTCGGGCCGGTTTTTGCGGTTCCGCATAAAGGCGAACCGGTCGGCGTCAAGGTTCTCGATGATGTTTGCACGGAATTTGGTTCATTTCCGATCATAGCGATCGGCGGGATCGATAAAACGAATTTTTCTCCGGTAATTGAAACAAAGGCGGCCGGATTTGCGGCGATCAGAGCTTTCAATGATATTGGCTCGATGCGGCAGATGTTGGATAAGATCAGGATGGTTAAGTTATGACAGAGTTGCCAAAGGTTTGTCTCACTATTGCCGGGCTCGATCCGTCGGGCGGTGCCGGGATCATTGCCGATATCAAGACATTTTCGGTGTTTGGCTGTTTTGCGACGGCGGCGGTCGCTTCGCTGACGTTTCAGAATACGATGGGCGTTTTCGGTGCGGTTCATCAAACCGGCGAAACGATACGCGGACAGGTTCAGCCGATCCTGGACGACTACTGCGTTGCGGCGGTCAAAACCGGAATGCTGCCAACACTCGACGTTATTATTGAGACCGCAAAGCTGATCAAAGAGAATTCCCTGAAAAATGTCGTGGTCGATCCGGTGGTTCGTTCGACATCAAGATTTGATCTGATCGATGACGATGCCTTGCGAGCATTGATCGCTAACCTCTTTCCGTTATCTAGCCTCGTTACGCCAAACATTCCCGAAGCGGAGCGGATCGCTGAGATGAAGATCTCGAGCGAGGCCGATATTCACCTGGCCGCCGAGAAAATGCGTGCACTTGGAGCGGTGAATGTTTTGATCAAAGGCGGTCATTTTTCTACGGCTTCAACGGGTCCGAGGATCGCGAAGGATTTTTTGTTTATTGGAGATGCTCTGACGGTTTTCGAGGCTGAATATATCGAAACCACTTCGACGCACGGGACCGGATGTACCTTGGCGGCGGCGATCACGGCTAATCTGGCGTTGGGCAAAGATCTGATCGAATCGGTCGGAATTGCAAAGGATTTTGTGACAAAAGCGATTGCGACTGCCCCAAAATTGGGGCAGGGAAGTTCGGCAATAAATATCTTGGTTTAGCGAGCCGGGGTTTAGCGAGCCGGGGTTTAGCGAGCCGGCGTGAAGATCGACGGTGAGAGGTACGTGACGCCAAAAACGACGCCTGACTGCGGGCTGTATCGGGTTAGGCCAATAACCGCCGCCGTATCGAACCGCAGTCCCGATGCCTTGATCTGAGTTCCGACGCGAAATTGGCTGATGCTTTCGGTTCCGAGCGGAGCACCTCCGCCGCGGGTATTCGCCCGGCCATTAATTTCACTGACGACATTGATCCGATCGGTTACACGATAAATTCCGGCGATGCCGTAGAGCAGAACGTCGTTTTGCGTAAACGAGGCGAGCGGAGCCGTCATAATGCCGAGGCCGATGTTGCCGAAAAGATTTAGTTTCGAAGTGCGGTTGAGAACGCTGCCGAATTTTTTCTGGACGATGATCTTGCTGAAGATATTTATCTGGTTAGTGCCGATACCTTTTGCCTGGTCGGTGTTTGGGAGTTGAAAGCCAAACTTTAATCCGATCGCCGGCAGATTTTTCGTCTCGTTTCTGAGCTTTATCTTTGCGGAGACGGTAATATCATCGAAATCATTGGTCGAATTGCCGACGACGTTCAATGGAATTGCCGATAGATTTCGGTTGTTGATCGCGACAAAGTTTTGCAGTGTGCCTTCGATCTGAAGTTCGACGTTCGGGGCGAAACCTGTTCTGAGCCGAATGTCGCCGAGTCGAGTTAGGTCGCCCGTCAAACCGGACAGAGGGAACTTGGCGTTCTGCAAAAAATCGACTCCGGCCCCGATCTCGATCGATCCGGCCGGCGTGATGTCGATGTCATCGGTCAGCAAAGGACGCTGCTGAGCACTAAGGCTCAGACTACTCGCAAGCATCAACATAAGATAAACGAAAAACCTTTGCATTGACGAAAGTCTGACATAAATGAGCGGATCTGTAAATGTTAAATCGTTTAACATTCACAGTTATGGATGTGGACTTTGCGGGTGAAACTTGTAACAATAATCGGGTCAGGCAAGGCAGTTTGTGGTTAGCACTATCGGCAATGGAGATCGTGAATTTTCAGAAAGAACAGG
>JAYSZT010000118.1:0-37589 GCA_043737915.1 Acidobacteriota bacterium | reverse complement strand
GCATTCGTCTCGTATAAACTATGCAAATCTATAACGAAGTCGAATTTTCTCCGGCGAACATCCTTTACGATCCGCCCGATCTCAGCAATTGATAAGAGTTTGTTCCCGTCCCGCAATTTGACGCGGTCAACGATAATTTGTTCATCCGCAACCTTGGCGAGCCTGATAATGTCGGCAGTCGACTTGCCTGACGCGACTGTTATTTTCGCTGACGCAAAACGCTCTCTGATCGCACGCAGTGCAGGCAGACCTAGAACCACATCTCCCAATTGGCCGAAATGTATTACTAGGATGTTCTTAAATTCAGGTAGTTCTGGAACCAAGCTTTTCTTCAACTTATCCGCAGATCGCTCCCGGTCATCTCGACGGGCTTTACGATCTCCAGAATACCGAGGATCGTCGGAGCAACATCTGAAAGTGAACCTCCCTCTCGCAAATTTACTCCAGCTGATGCGTTGGAGACGAAATGGAATGGAACAGGGTTAGGAGTGCTCAGAGGTTGTGGCTCACCGGTCAGAACGTTTATCATTTCTTCGCAGTTGCCGTGCGTCGAAGTTATCAGGGCGACACCACCCGCCTCGCGGATCTTATCAACTATTCCCCCGAGACACGTATCCACAAATTGAACCGCCTCGACCGTTTTTTCGATCGATCCGCTTTCCGCCATTAGGTCGGCGGCCGGAAAATTAACAACTAAAAACCCGGAATTTTCGGACTCCAGACTTGTTATAAACTTGTCAGCGATCTTAAAACTCTGCGATTCAGGCTGGCTCTGAGCAAATTCATCACGTTGTGCGGCGACCAGTAAATGATTGTCATTCGGTTGCTGTAAATCATCACCGCCATTAAAA
Source organism: Acidobacteriota bacterium (assembly GCA_043737915.1). Classification (GTDB taxonomy): domain Bacteria; phylum Acidobacteriota; class Blastocatellia; order Pyrinomonadales; family Pyrinomonadaceae; genus OLB17. The sequence goes on along the minus strand of JAYSZT010000118.1, from coordinate 36,738 downwards.
AAATAGGTCAGATGAGGGAATCGCTCCGACTGGGTTATCTTCATGCTTGGCACGCCCGCATCGGCGAGCACCTCGCTCAAGACGTTCTCATTCGCCTTTAGATCAAAAACAACAGGCAGCCCAAAGCTACGGTCATACTCCGTCAAACAGACCGTATTTAGCATTGGCTTCGACACACCCGACGCGTCCGGCACCGATATCGAACGAACCAATTGCCGGATCGACTCAGGGCGGTGATTGAAAAAAATTACCGTATCGCCGTCGTTGATCGTTGCCACTGGGACGTCGGGTTCGCTCTCGATAAGGACCGGTGCGATGAATTCGTCCGCGATTCCGCGAAGGAACGAATTTCTGATCGCCGTGACCGGATCCGAACTCCTTTCGCCTTCGCCGTGGACGAGCAACGTGTACGCTCTCGCAGTTCGTTCCCAATTCCCCGCGTTGTCCATCGCGAAATAGCGGCCACAGAGCGTTGCGACTTTTCCGACACCGATATCGGCGAGCTTTATTTCGAGTGCCTCAACGTAAATATCGGCCGTTCGGGTCGGTACGTCAACGCCGTCCAAGATACAGTGAACGAATACCTCGGTCAGGCCCGCCTTCTTCGCCATACGAACCAAAGTAAATACGCTGTCGGTCGACGAATGAATACCGCCATCACTCAAAAGTCCGACCAAATGAACCGGCTTACCGTCTTCAAATGCCTGCTCAAACGTCGTCTTCAGCAAATGATTATCTGTAAACTCACCCGACCTAATAGCGTTCTCGACCCTAAAAGCTTCAGATGGTGCCGCTCGCCCGGATCCAATATTGAGGTGTCCGACCTCAGCATTCCCGCTAGCGTCAACGGCTTGTCCGACCCTTGAGCCGGCCGCGACGAGCGTCGTTGACGGGTAATCGCTACAAATCGCATCGTAATTCGGCGTGTGAGCAAGGGCGATCGCGTTTCCCTCTGTCCGTGGAGAATGTCCCCAGCCATCGAGTATGATCAGCGCCAGTGGTTTGTTTTTTGGAGATGTCATACGGGTGTTGTGAGTGCTAACTGCCTTTTAATTATGACGAAACCCGCACGGCGTAAGCAAGTAATTTATTAATAAGCATTCGGAGCTGGTTTTTCCATCCAACGGTCCGGGTGTTTCAGTTCGTCGAAACCAAATTGCTGATAAAGCCCGTGGGCGTCACGTGTCGCCAATATCCATCGTCGAAGACCTTGAAGATCTGGATGCTCCATCATTGTTTCCATCAGCCATTTGCTCAAGCCCTGACTCCGAAAACTGTCAATTACGAACACGTCACCAACATACGCAAAGGTCGCCTGATCGCTAACAACGCGCCCAAACCCTATCTGAGCCGTTCCGTCATAAAGTCCAAAACAGATCGAATTTTCGATAGCGGTTCTCGTCTGCTCGATCGTGCGATCCTGTGCCCAATATGAATCGTTCGTCAAAAAAGACTGGATCAATGCGATATCGAGCCTCGTTTTGTCAGTATCGATCGAAAAAGTTTCACGCTCAACTTTCATTGCCTAGGTTCTCGGGTCAAATCGGCGGCCAAGAACGATCTCAGCTCTCTTCCTAAAAGCGACGGTTGTCGAGTCGAGATGTTTATCGATGATCAATCCGAGTTCGTTGATCAGTTCCGGTGAGTCATGGCCGATACGCTCGGCGACGGTCATCGCAAAAACCCTCACCGCAACCGGTTCCAAAGCATCATCGACCAATTTAAAACAAATATCCAAAATTCGTCCACTTAGCTCATTGGGTATATCAACGTACTGCAATATTCGAGTGACGTTGCGTTTGACAGCGTCATGAACGTCGTCCCGTTCGAGCTGATCGACAAGTTTTGACAGATGCGGCCCGACCAATTCCGGATGAAATTGCGAACAGATACCAAGTGGCCACGCAGCACGCTGAGCTAGCCGATAATCCGAATCTAAAAAAATATCGATCAGTTCGCGAAACCGTGTCGGATCCGTTCCGATATGTTCGACGATCTGATTAGTCTGCCGGATCGAATGTTCGGCTGACAGAGCTTCGCGAATGTTCATCGACCGATCTGATAAAACGCTTTACGGCCGGGATACTTGGCTGATTCGCCAAGATCTTCCTCGATCCTTAACAACTGATTGTACTTTGCGATCCTGTCCGAACGAGACAGACTCCCGGTTTTGATCTGACCTGCATTTGTCGCGACTGCGAGATCTGCTATGAACGAATCTTCCGTTTCTCCTGAACGATGGGAGATTATGCACGTCATATTATTCGTCCGAGCGAGTTCGATCGCATCCAGCGTTTCCGTCAGTGTACCGATCTGATTCACCTTGATCAGGATCGAATTTGCTGCCTTGAGATCGATTCCCTTCTGCAAAAATTTTACGTTTGTCACGAACAGGTCATCGCCCACGAGTTGAACTTTATCGCCGACTCGATCCGTTAGATTTTTCCATCCGTCCCAGTCGTTCTCTCCCATTCCGTCCTCGATCGAGATGATCGGGTATTTAGAACACCAATCTGCCCAATATGCGGCCATCTCATCGGATGAAAGCTCGCGTTTGTCACTTTTTTTGAAAGTGTACTTCCCGTGTTTGTAAAACTCACTGGCCGCCGGATCGAGGGCGATCATTACATTTTCACCGGCTTTGTAACCGGCTTTATCGATCGCTTCGAGGATCGTCTCGACCGCTTCTTCGTTGGACTTCAAATTCGGTGCAAAACCACCTTCGTCGCCGACGCTGGTTGCGTAACCGCGAGATTTCAGAACGCTTTTCAGATTGTGGAATATCTCGGCTCCAGTTCGAAGTGCCTCCTTAAAACTCGCAGCACCGACCGGCATAACCATGAATTCCTGAAAATCTACGTTGTTATCCGCGTGAGCTCCGCCGTTGATGATATTCATCATCGGCACGGGTAACGTTTTTGCATTTGCCCCGCCGATATAGCGATAAAGTGGAAGTTCAAGGTGAGCCGCAGCCGCACGGGCCGTAGCCATCGAAACAGCCAATATAGCGTTCGCGCCGAGGTTCGATTTATTCTCAGTACCGTCGAGTTCGATCATTTTCTGATCGATTAGAGTCTGATCAAGCGCGTCGAGACCCTCGAGTTCGTAAGTGATCTTTTCGTTCACATTGGCGACTGCCTTTTCGACACCTTTGCCTAAATAACGATACTCGTCGCCATCTCGAAGCTCGACCGCCTCATTTTCGCCGGTTGACGCTCCACTTGGCACCGCCGCTCGCCCCTGCGTTCCGTCCTCAAGGATCACTTCCGCCTCGATCGTCGGATTACCGCGTGAATCCAATATTTCCCGTGCCCAGATCTGTTCGATCAAACTCATTCTATTTCTCCTAATATCTCTTAAATCCAATTTCTAAAAATCTAAACGCCGTTTCGACAAAAAATAAGGTGCTGGCTACTCAGGGAATTGGCGATCTCACATTGCCCGATACTCTAATACTAGTCCTTTAAGTGAATTTGAACGAGAACCGATATGCAACTCGTTAGTCTTCTGGAGTAGCGACCGTCCTCGTCATCCGAACCTCAATGATCCGTCTCTTTTCCACTTTTTCTACCGTAAACGTATGTCCATTGAACACCACGGTCTGTCCAACCTCCAAGATCTCGCCTGCCTCGGACATTAGAAATCCCGCGATCGTTGTGTAGCTCTCTGAAACTGGCAAATTCATGGCCAGACGCTTATTCAGATCACGAACGGCAAGACCGCCGTCGAGCAAAAACATCCCATCAGCCTGTTCATCGATCTGCTCGTTTACCTCGACATCGTGTTCATCCGAGATATCGCCAACGATCTCTTCGAGCAGATCTTCGAGCGTAATGATTCCCTCGACACCGCCGTGTTCATCAACAACGAAACCGAAATGAAATTTTTCCTTCTGCATCTGTCGGAGAACATCCTCTAGACGAGCCGTATCGACGACGTAACTTGGTTTATGAAGAGCCTCATCCAGCGAAAAGCTTTTCGGGCGTCTGGAATGTGAGATCAGATCCTTGCTATGAACAAATCCGGCAATGTCGTCCAATGACCCTCGATAGACCGGCAAACGCGAAAATCCTGATTCATTAAAGACAGCCGCTATTTCGTCGAATGTACTGCTCTGGGGGATTGCGACTATCTCCGTTCGCGGAATCATCGCTTCTTTAACCGTGGTCTCCGAAAAATCGAAAACCTTATTGATCAATGTTCGCTCTTGCTCGTTAAGGTGTCCGCTTTCCTGAGAGAGCTTTACGAGTCCCCGGATCTCGTCTTCTGTATAACTCGACCCGTGTTCACCGGTCGCCTGTAATCCAAAAAGACGGACTGTTTTAGTGCCCGTCCAGTCAAGAACGCGGATCGGATAACTGAACGCCTTATAAAAAAACTGCAGCGGCACTGCTACGAGAAACGAAACTCGTTCAGAAAGCTCAAGTGCGGCAGTTTTCGGAGCCAACTCACCAAATACGATGTGCAGAAACGTTATCAGAGAAAACGCGATAATAAAGGATATTGTATGCAGAACCGGGCCAGACCCAAGAAACGCCGCACCAGTAATCTCGCCGATGTAGACAAGCAACGGTTCGACCAAAGCGGATACCACCGGTTCGCCGACCCAGCCGAGTCCGAGCGACGAAAGAGTGATACCAAGTTGCGTCGCAGATATGTAGGCACTCAAATTGTTGAGCATCGCCAACAATCGTTTCGCAGCAGAATCGCCTTCAGCAGCCAACGCCTCGATCCGTGACTTGCGCACAGCAACGAGGGCAAACTCGCTCGCAACAAAAAACCCGTTAGCGAGCACGAGCAGAAGCACTCCGAGCACTTTTGCGACCGTACCGAGCAACGTCGGGACTTCCGCCAGGGTTTCGCTTTCCGCAGCAAAAATTAAAAACAAACTAGCAGGATCGTCCATTGAGGATAAAAACTCTTACTTTTGCGATTCATTTTTTCGAATCACCTTACTATTTTCGAATTGCTCCCATTCCGAATCCGTCGAAAGCAGGAATTATAGCATACGCTACAATTCCAAATGCATGAATTGTTAAGTTCCGCTCAAATCTATCATCTCCTCGATCATCATCCGACACGAGCCGCAACCGAGACCTGCATTAGACTTTGCAGATACATCGTCAACCGATCCAATATTCCCACCCCGAATTATCATCTCGATCGTATCTTCGGTCACGCCGAAACATGAGCAGATCAAAGCCTTCTCTCCCGCAAATTCTTCGATTCGTGAAGCACGGTGATCGGCCAGAGCTTTGTGAAGGGCTTGTATACATGAATCAACACATTCGGTACGGTCAACCGCGATCTCACCAAGGCTGGATTCGATGAATTGTCGCATCTCCGGATCGTTAAGACCCCCGAGGCCGGAAAGTTCACGGCCTGACAAACTTTCAGCCAAAACTTCGGCCGTTGCGAGCATAAACCCGCAACCATTCGATTGAAAGGTCACTTCCCGAATCAGTGCCGCTTCGGTGTCGATGGCAAAATTAAATCGAATGAACGAGCCACAGCAAAAACTGACCGCGATGCCCGCTCCGTCCTTCTCGTTTACTGGCCCTAGGTGCTCCAGTACGAGTAGTTTGTCCGCTATTTTCGCCGGATAGATCACGTCTTTGATGTTAATCGTAATCCAACAGAACTCAAATCAGTTTCGAGCCGCTTTTACAAACTTCGCATAACAATTTACGATTATATTTTTATGCGAAGCGTGACATTTTGCATTATATCGATTCTACTAGCCGCGTCGATGGGCTGTCGCCCGAGCGCAGCTCCCGTTGCAGTGTCTAACAAACCGGTCTCGATCAATGATATCCCTCAAAAAAATGTCCCGTTACCTCCCTCGAAGCCGTTAGTCGAAATGACCTGGGAATTAGCTTCGGGCGGTGATCAAAAACTTAAAGATCTGGGCGGAAAAGTCGTAATACTTGATTTTTGGGCGACCTATTGCCCGCCCTGCCGTGATGAAATACCGCATCTCAACGCCCTTATTGCGAAGCATGGTGCAGAGAGTCTTGCGGTCGTCGGCCTCAACGTCGGCGGCGAAGAAGACCGTCCGAAGATTCCCGCGTTTGTAAAAGAGACGCCGATGGATTACCCGATCGCTTACCCGGAGGATGAACTCACGAAATTTATCTTCTCGGAACGAGACGATATCCCGCAAACACTGATCCTAGACCGCAACGGAAAGGTCGTTAAAAAAATAATAGGATTTAGCCCGCAGATCGCCCTCGATCTTGACTCCGCTGTCGAACAGGCCCTCGCCGCAAAATAGTAAGCTGCTTATGAGAGACATTCCAGTTGGCAACGGCAGTTTGCTGGTCAATTTCGACGAAAAATACCAACTTCGAGACTTTTATTTTCCTCACGTTGGACAAGAAAATCACAGCGAAGGGTTCCCGTTCCGGTTCGGCATCTGGGTCGACGGTGATTTTTCGTGGGTGCACGAAGGCGAATGGCAGCGAACGCTCCGTTATGTCCCTGACACTCTCGTGACGGATGTTGTACTTCGCGACGAGACGCTCGGCATTGAGATCATTTGCAACGATTATGTTGCAGGACGCGAAAACATCTACTTTCGCCGGATCGAGGTCAGAAATTTATTAGACTCGAGACGCGAGGTACGCGCCTTTTTACACCACGATTTCCGAATCTACGAGAATAAGATAGGTGATACCGCATTTTACGACCCGGAAACAGGTTCGCTGATCCATTACAAGAAACACCGTTATTTTCTGATAAATACCGAGCCGCATTTCACCGATTTTGCGACCGGCAGAAAGGCTTTTCGCAATAGTGAAGGCACCTGGCGTGACGCAGAGGACGGCGAACTGCACGGCGGAGCGATCACCGAGGGATCGGTCGATTCGACCATCGGAGTGCGTTTTTCACTAGATCCGAGAGCCAAATACGAATGCGACTATTGGATCGCCGCCGGCACGTCCCATAAAGAAGTTTCGGAATTGAACAAAACGGTCCACGAAAAAACAGCTCCGATATATCTTTCAGAAACTACTGACTTCTGGAGAAATTGGCTTGGCCAACCATCGATCGATCTTGAAGGCTTAGCCCCAGAGATCAAAGATCTGTACCGCCGAAGCTTAATCATCGTGACAACGCAGATCGATGACGGCGGAGCGATCATTGCTGCCAACGATCATGACGTAACGGAACGTGCGACCGATCACTACAGCTATCTGTGGCCGCGTGACGGAGCATTCGTCGCAAACGCCCTCGACAGTGCAGGCTATCCCGACATTTCGCAGAAATTCTTCGACCTCTGCGGGAAGATAGTTAACGAAAATGGGTACTTTCAGCAGAAATATAATCCCGATGGCAGCGTCGGTTCAGGTTGGCACGCTCGTTGGGACAAGTACCGAAAAATTCCGCTCCTGCCGATTCAAGAAGACGAAACAGCCTTGGTTTTGTGGGCTTTGTGGGAGCATTACGAAAAATATCGCGGAATAGATTTCGCGAAAACTTTGTATACCCACCTTGTCGTTCGGTGTGCTGACTTCATGACCGAGTTTCGCGATCCCGAGACGAAACTCCCCAAACCGAGTTGGAACCTATGGGAAGATCGCCTCGGAGTACACACATTCACCTGTGCTACGGTCGTCGGAGGTTTGCGGGCCGCAGCAAAATTCGCCCGCCTATTCGGTGAGCCTGAGCGAGCGGATGGCTACGAAGTTGCCGCGAACGAAATTGTCGAGGCGATGACCAAGCACCTCTACAGCGCTAACCTCGGAAGATTTCTTCGAGGATCGCTCGGCAACGGCGACGAAGGCCTAACACCCGACCCGATCGTTGACGCATCGCTTTTCGCGATATTTTATTTTGGGTGTTACTCGCCTGACGATGAAATGGTGATCGGCACGATGCATGCGATCGAAGACAAACTTATCAACCGAACTAATTTCAGCGGCGTAGCCAGATTCGAGGATGACCCATATATGCGAGAAAGTGAGGGCATCACCGGTAATTCGTGGTTCATTTGCTCGATGTGGCTCGCCGAATACTACATCGCCAAGGCAAAATCCCAGAATGAATTAGTCGATGCTCAAAAGATACTCGAATGGATTGCAACGAACGCTCTGACCTCCGGTGTACTCGCCGAGCAACTCGACCCGTTGACCGGGAAACATATGTCCGTCTCGCCGCTAACCTGGTCACATTCGACATTTGTCGCCACCGTTAACAGTTATATTTCAAAAGTAAAAGAAATTAAAGAAAGCGTTACGCCACTTTAACCATTGCGTCTTTCGCTCCACGGCATGTTTGCGTTAAAATCATAACCAATGCGAAAAGCAAAGATCCTCGCGACGCTCGGACCTGCGTCTAACACACAACCTATCATCGAGAACATGATCCGTGCGGGGCTCAATGCCGTACGCATCAACATGTCTCATGGAACGCAGGACGAACACGCACAGACCATCGCTAACGCTCGTGCGGCCGCTGCGTCACTAGACAAGCCTTTGTCAGTGCTCGTCGACCTCTCAGGTCCAAAGATCCGCACCGGTCGCCTTGTCGATGGTCTGCCCGTCGAACTTCTCGAAGGCCAAACATTCACTCTTACCACCCGCGACATTCCTGGCAATGCGGTTGAGGTCGGAACGAACTTCGTCCACCTGCCCGACGCGGTCGAAAAAGACGCACGTATCCTGATCGACGACGGTGCGATCGAGCTGTTGGTTGAGTCCAAGACCGAGACCGACGTTGTAACTCGAGTTGTGGTCGGCGGAAAGCTAAATGAACGAAAAGGCATAAACCTGCCAAACACGCCGCTCCCGATACCGTCAATGACGGAAAAAGATCACGCCGATCTCATTTGGGCGATGACGCAGAATGTCGATTACATTGCACTCTCATTCGTCAGAACCGCAGACGACTGTAAAGAGGTTAGACAAAAGATCAAAGATCTTAACACGCGAAAACTCGGCCGCCCGCTACTCGTGGCAAAGATCGAAAAGGCTGAGGCGATCGTTAATCTTGACGCCATCATCGACGAAACTGACGGGCTGATGGTCGCCCGTGGCGACCTTGGCGTAGAAACGAGCGTTGAGCTTGTTCCGGTTTATCAAAAACTGATTATCGAGAAGGCCGTTGCTAACGATAAATTTGTCATCACCGCCACGCAGATGCTCCAATCGATGATCGAGAATCCGTTCCCGACGCGTGCCGAGGCATCTGATGTGGCAAATGCCGTTTGGGACGGCTCAGACGCCGTTATGCTTTCTGCGGAGACAGCGTCGGGCAAATACCCACTCGAATCGATCCGGACGATGGTTCGCATTATCGACGCTGCGGAAACGATCAGTCCTGCCCAACTGAAAAGACCAGTCAAATTTTCGCAGCCGCCGTCAGGCCGGACAAGTCAGGCTCTCTGTAAGGCCGCTGCGTATGCCGCCAAGGAAATGAAGACGGAAAAAGTCGCGGTCTTTACGGAGTCCGGGCTCATGGCTCGCCGCTTATCGACGGTTCGATCGGGCCTGCAGACGTTTGCTTTAACAACTTCGCGGGATGCTTACAACCAACTTTCATTGATTTGGGGCGTCAAACCCTTCGTCCACGAAGAGCGAAATACGACCAAAGACATGCTTGCGATTGGAGAATCGACGATCCTCGGCGCTGAGCTTGCGGTTCCGGGCGAGACGATCATTATTTTGGCCGGACGCCTTTCCGGACTTGGTCTGTCGAGTTCGGTTCTGGTGTGGACTATTGGCGAGATCGTTCCGAATCGATAGAACTCACGCTTCTCGGGGAAAAGACGATCTAGTTTAGTTTTCTGAGGAAGTTAAGAGTGATTTCAACGGCTTTGTTCTGTTGTTCATCACGACTGATCGACGGCTGACCATCACCTGATTGGTTGCCGTACCAACCAAATTGGGCGTGATTTCCCCCGACGATCTCAACGAATTCGGCATTCGCCGGTAGCGATTTGCGGCCATTCAGAACCTCGACGGGAGTCGCGATCGCGTCGGAACTTCCATAAATCGAAAGGACTGATATTTCGCTATTTACTAGGCTTAAAGAGTCCGGCGGGTAGGCCGCCCACATTATCAACCCCTTGACCGATCTAGGATGACGGGCGGCGTATTGGGCCGCAAAAGCTCCACCCATCGAATGTCCAGCGATGACCCAACCCCTGACCTCAGGAAATGCCTTCTCGATATCTGCCGCCCGTTCCGGTGCAAATAGAGCCATGTTCAGCGGCATCCGCGGAACAATGACGAGATATCCGCTTTCAGCGATCGCCCTCAGTGCGGGCGAATATGCCCGATGATCAACACGTGCTCCCGGATAGAAGATCAACCCAGGCCTAAGCTCAATATTTTGCGGACGAAAGATTAGCCAATCAGCGTTCATTACCGTGACTTCATTATTTGAAACTGTCGCGGCCAATGCCTGATCCATCGGAGCAGGAATAAACAGTGTCCAAAATAAAAAACCAGCCGTGGACAAAAGTAGTACCACGACCGGCGTCACTAACAACCACTTTTTACGTGGCAATCTCATACGTTGAAGGGCTCCCTACTTTTTAGGATGGTATTTCGAGCGGACATTCTCACGTCCCCACCTTAGAGTCGTCGCCATAAATACTAGTTCATCGATGAAATCCTTCGCAAATTTTACATAATTCGCGTCGAGCAATTTACCGTCCTGATCAAATTTCGTTTGAACACTCGGAAAATTTAGATCGCTAAACGTGACGGCTAGGCCAAGTTCGCGGACCATCGGCACCATTGATTCGATCACACGAGTTCCGCCCCACGGACCGGCAGACACACCGACGAATGCGACGGCTTTGTGAATATATTCCTTCAGCAGCAAATCGAGAACGCTCTTCATTGTTCCGGGATAGCCGTGATTGTACTCGGGAGTGACGAGGACGAGTCCGTCCGCCCGAATGATAGCATCACGCCACTCAGGAAAATTGCCGCCGATCTCGGTGCCGTAGTGATCGCGGGGCAGGTCAAAATCCCGGACGTCAAATAATTGAGTTTCAATATCATCTCGCTCACGCATCTGCGAACAGACCCAATTAGCAACGTGTTCGCTCTGACGATTTTTACGAGGCGTGCCTAAGAGAACCGGTATAAAAAGCTTATCTTTTATCATTGTCGTTAAATTACACTCTTACCCGACTTTATTCCCGCGAGCATCTCTCCCATCTTTTGGTGGATCAGATTCACCGCCTTTAGTGGACGAAGCATTACCTTGAATTCAATGATGCGGCCTTCGCCGTTCCATTTGATCATATCAACGCCGTTTATGGTGGTACCGTCGAGTTCAAAAAGAAACTCGAGCACCGCATCACGTTCGCCTACGATCTCGCGGACGTATCGAAAACTATCATTGAGAAATACGTGAAATGCGGCTTGAAGGTAAAACAGGGTGCGGGCCCTACCGACCTGCGATGTGTGAACAACGGGAGAATGAAATATTACGTCATCAGCCAAAAGGAGATCGAGCCCCGAAATTTCTCGAGACTCGATCAACCTGTGCCATAGACTTAGGGTCTCGATCATATCCACCCTGTAAACGATCCTAATCTGCACCCAATACTTGAGCCACCGTCTCCTTCTTCAATCCCGAACCCTTACGCTTGTTATAATCAGCGAGCGAAACCTGAGGGTCGCGCCATGAGTCGAGTAACGCGGTTTGGTGAACGCACTGGATCGTGCAGGTCGGGGCACACCATTTCTCGGTGTGGTACTCGCGGTTGAGGTCGCCATGGGTATATTCGAGCAAAGGAATTCCCGGAGTTCCGCGTTGCTGCGAACACCAGCTTACGATCCCGCCCTCGTCGACATACAGATATCGCGAACCGGCACGGCACCGCCAGACGTGCTCCTTGCCTTCGACCAGATCGTCTTGGAACCAGTTCCAGCGGGCATAGCTGCGTGCACCTTTGCTTTTTATCTCTTTGTAGACCTCTTGTTCGCGGGCCGTCAAGCCCTTGTTCAGGCCATCACCGTCGTGAATCACTCCTACGGTAGAAGAGAATCCGAGTTCTAGAGCCCGATTAGCTATCGTCAATGCCTCGTCGGGATTAGCAACTCCGCCACCGACCACAGAATTGATATTGACCTTGAATTTCGCGTGATCCCGAAGATTTACCAGTTTAGAATCGAGAACCTTCAGGCTTTTTTTCGAAACGTCGTCGGGTGTCACGTTATCGATCGAGATCTGAAGATAATCGAGTCCTGCCTCGTTTAATTTCAATACCTTTTCGGGTTGAAAGTAATATCCGTTCGAGATGAGCCCGGCGATCATACCGTGGTGTCGTATGCGGGCAATGATCTCGAATATCTCCGGATGCATCATCGGTTCGCCACCCGAAATAGTGATCACCGATGACCCGAACTCTGCCAACTTATCAATGCGTTTCAACATTACATCGATCGGCACCGGATCGCTCGTCTTATCGTATTCGTTGCAATAGGTACACGCAAGATTACACCGTCTCATCGGCACAATATGCACGAGTACCGGATGCCGCGTCGATGCAAATGCCCGCACCGTATGCCGAACCCCACGTGTAAACCTACTAAAACTACTTGCCTTTGGCATAAATACTTTTCTATCTCAACTAACCTTCAATTATAGGTTCTACTAACAACCTTTTCAAATCAAAGCAAAGCCCCGGACGCAACACGAGTTCCGGGGCTTTTAATGAATTATCGGGTATTCTTAACCCTTAATGACCTTAACCTTTTTACGATCGTAATTTAGGGTAAATAAGCTTGTCTGGATAACGCCGTTCTTTTGAATATTCGATAACAGCACGGTCGTCGTGTCGTTATTATTCTCCGTTATTCTCGCCTGCAACGGCATTCCGTCGGCGTCCACCCAAAGATCGGCAAGTTTATAAGTCGTCTTAACTTTCGGTGTCAATTCTAAATGGAAGGTTCGCTTTCCGCCGCTGATTGTTTCTTCGTCTATAAACGTAACAAAGTAATTAGCTTTGAGTTGATCTTTAGACATACTTACGAACGCCAAGGCTCCGCCTGCCGCAGCATTATTCTTTGCCTTTCCGGTCTGCCCTTCAATGACCTGATTTAGATTAGGGCGGTAAAGCTGATATTTTTCGCCTATTACGACGATCTGCTCATTCACCGGCTTTGTCCAATCGATACGGACATACATCGCTCGTTTGCCAGACTTCGGCAAAAAACTGGTGCTGCCCTGAGTTGTGTCAGATTCGTTGAGGACACTGTCAGTTTTGACCATCGTAACGTCGCATTTTAGCGAAGTCAGTCCTTTGTAATGGGCATCCATTCGATTCAAAATTGTCCCCAATGGTCCTTGCGCCGATACAGTTGAAACCGAAACGATCCCGAACGCCAAAGCAAACACCGAAACCGTCACACTCGCATGAACTAATTTTTTAACTGATATTATTCCAAACATAAAATTTTATTTATCGATCGTCGTCTCTGCTTTGACGGCGGCGGGCAGGGTTTGGGTTGCCCTGTCGGGTTTGTTGAACCACGGCTTTGGCGTCAGAAAAATGAACGCGATGATAAGTAGGCAGAATAGGTCGTACTGCCAATTGCCACGTTCGTGATTCCAAAGAATTATGTTTTTCATCTATAACTCTTTAATTTGAGACCAGACCGTCACGCATCCGAATCGTGCGCGAACAAACCGCCGCCGCCTCGGGATTGTGAGTGATCATGATGATCGTTTGCTTAAATTCCTTGTTAAGATCGCGGAACATATTCAAAACGATCTCCGAGTTCTCAGTATCTAAGTTCCCGGTCGGCTCGTCTGCGAGTATTATCGCCGGATTATTCACGACCGCTCTTGCAAGAGCGACCCGCTGCTGTTCGCCTCCGGAAAGCTCGAGCGGTTTTGAATTCATCTTATCTTCAAGCTTCAGGAGCCGCAAAACCTCACGCCGACGGTCTGACGAGCCATTGCTGTTGCCGGTGTGGATCTTCTCCGCAAGTTTCAGATTACCCTCGGCGGTAAGCGTCGGGAAAAGATTGAACCGCTGAAAGACAAAACCGATCTTGCGCCTCCGAATGTCTGTTCGCTTCGCGTCCGAAACCTTCGCGAGGTCTTCCCCGTCGATCAGAATGCTTCCCGTCGTCGGGCTGAGCAAGCCGCCGAGCAAATGGAGCAACGTTGACTTTCCGCAACCGGACGGGCCCATGATAGCAACGAACTCTCCCTCTTCGATATCGATGTCTACACCGCGAAGGGCCATCACATCAGAGCGTCCCGCCTTGTAAGATTTCGTTAATTTTTCGGTGCGTAAAATTGCGCTCATGGGCGGGGCCTATTGAAACCTCGTTGCGGTCTTAGGAACATCGACGGTCGGAACGCTGGCGGCCTTTGCGTCGACTAAACGTTTATCAAGATCGACCTCTTCTAATCCCCAAGAGTTCTGAAGAATAAATGCGGTCGCTGGATACGTCTTCCCAATTGTTACCGCATCGGGTGTTTGATATTTCAGCTTCATCGAATACTTCTCTTTCGGACGCGTGACCTGGATCTCGAGCGGCAGGTTGTTGTATTCCCCGGTCGTCGTCAGGTTCCCTTCCTGTCCGTAAACAATATCTGACTCGATCTCGCCCGCAGCATCAAATATTTGCTGCCTCGCGAGGCGAATACCGCCGACCCGGTCGAACCAAAAGCGTCGGTCGATTTTTAGACTGCCGTCCGCCTGCTTTACAAATTCGTCGAGCAGGTAGTAGCCGCGCATCACGATCCTCAGGGGCGACTTTTTGCCTTGGTTCGGGTCTTCCTCGATCTGGAAAAGCGTGCTCTGAGTGTAGACGTTTGCGTCGGAAGTCGGCCGTACCAACATCGCTTCTGTAAAATGCTGCGGACGAAGATTGGAGAAGGCGTTAACGCTCTCCTTGATCACCTGACCGTTTTGAAGATCTGCTGAGCTCAGGCTTTTCTGTAATTTAGAGTAGTCGGCACTATTAGTGCCTTTAACAAACTTCTTGTATTTTCCGTCGCCGCCGTCCTGTAAAATGGCAACCCTAAAAGTTTCACCATCGGATGTCATCTGAGCAACGTCCGATTTTATAACCGGAACCTGCACTTTCATCAAAATGCTGGATGGCCGTTGGACCACCACCTCTCCGTCTGCACTTCGATAAACCTCTTTACTACCAAATTCAGCAAACGAATTATCTTCGAATTTAAGGTACATCTTCGCCCGCATTGACCCAACGCGAGCAAAACGGTTGATCTCGCTCATCAGTTGAGACTGCGGTGCGTCCTCAGTCTTAAGAAGCCTCGGCGTCTTGTCGGGTGATTTGACGGAGATACAACCCGTCACGAAAATGGCTGAGGCCGTGAGAACTAACAAGGCCGCACGCAAAACTTTTGTACCGTAAAACTTCATTCCGTTGTGATGTTTGGAATTAGCGTTACCGTTGCTTTTTTCGAAGCACTGACGATAATTACCGCACCGAACCTACTAAACCGCAAATGATAACACTTTGAGATGCTATACACCATTACGCAAAAGACGCGGTAGCCGAGGAATCTTGTCCTCAGCACCGCGTTTTTCGCAAACCCGAATTACTCTACTGCCCGAAAACCCCAGTGCCGCGGGTCAGATAATCCTGCATCGTATACGAGAACATTATCGCGAGCCAGAAAAAACTCGCAACCGCCGCCAGTTTTATCAACTTCGGACTCCAATAGACGTGCATAAAGAATAGGATGACGCACGTCATTTTGAAGAATGCGATCGCGAGAGCAACTAGGGTGTTAGCACCGGCAAAAAGCATTCCATCGAGATCGGTCAGAGCAACCACGTACGTCACGATCGTGCCAATAAAAAGTATGCCAAATACAATAAAGTATTTCGCTATACTCATGTGTTCATGTTCTTGTTGGTTATCCGACATATCTTCTATTTAATGCAAAAAGTGGCGTCCAAGCAAATACAACAGCGGGAACAAGAATATCCAAACGATATCGACAAAGTGCCAATACAAACCTGACATTTCGACAGGCATATAGTATTCCGAACTATAAGTATTGCGAAATGCCTTCCAGCCAAGCCACGCCATCAGACCGAGTCCGATCACCATGTGCAATGCATGCAGTCCCGTCATCACGAAGTAGATCCAGAAAAAGATGCGGACCTTGTCGCGGAATTTATTGGCGTCGATCTGGTCGTTAGAAAAATACCCGATCTTCTCAGCCGTCGTCAAAGTGTTTGTATCTTTGCCAAGCTTTGCTAGTGAACAATCTTTCCACTGAAACTCACCTTTCGGATTCGGGTGTTCGACGACGGGGGCATTGTGATCAACTTCGTAACAAGGCTTTTCCTGCCCGGTTGCGTGCTCGCCTCCGTGCTCTTCCTTTTTCTCTTCCTTGATCCTTTTGTTGAGTCCGGCGATCGGCACCAGTCCGTGATTGTATTTATCGTTGTATTCGATCGCCTTTACACCGAGAAACGTCGCACCGAATATCATCGTAAGCACGATAAGTATGACCTGCATGTTCCGATTGCCCTTTTGGGCATAGTAAACAGTCAGAGCCATCGTCAACGAACTAACGATCAGTACCAGTGTATTCAATCCGCCGAGGAACGCGTCGAGGTGGTTACTACCGGCCGCAAATGCCATCGGGTACTTCGAACGAAACACGAGATAGACCGTGAACATTCCGCCGAAAAACATGATTTCCTGGACAAGAAACATCCACATCCCGATCGAGACGCTTTCTTCCTGCTGCTTCATATCTTCAAACTGATGTTGAAGCCCAGGAGCGTGGTGATGTTCGTTTATATCTGAGTGTGTCGACATTTGTTTCAAAAGAAATTCAAACAAGATATACGAAATGTTGACCGAAAATATCGGTCAACTCGCTCTCGTAAACTGCTACGTGGCCGGAATCGCCTCCGTGTCACGCTTTCGTGCACCTTCTAGATCAAGGCCATTTTCCTCTCCGAATTCGTAAGCTTCCCAGGTCACGACCGGCATAGTATCAAAATTCTCCGTTGGCGGCGGTGACGCAGTTCGCCACTCGAGCCCAGGCAGCATCCACGGATTGTCTCCTGCGGCCTTACCAAATATAAGCGAGTGACCGAGATAAATAACCGGCATTAAAAGTCCGACGCCTAGCACTGACGCTCCTGCGGTCGAAAAAATGTTCAAGACCTGCAATTCTTCAGGATATGCGGCATACCGACGCGGCATTCCCATGTACCCAAGAATGAATTGTGGGAAGAATGTAAGGTTAAACCCGACGAAAACAAGCATCGCCGATATCTTACCCCAGAATTCCGAATACATCTTACCCGTCATTTTCGGCCACCAATAGTGGATGCCGCCAAGATATGCAATTACCTGTCCGCCCACCATTACGTAGTGGAAGTGGGCAACGATAAAGTACGTATCCGTCAAATGAACAGTCAATCCCATGGCTCCAAGGAATAATCCGGTCAATCCGCCAATGAGGAATAGCCCGATGAATCCGATCGCGTACAACATCGGAGTGTCAAACGAGATGGAACCCTTGTAAAGCGTAGCCGTCCAGTTGAAAACTTTGATAGCCGAAGGAACCGCTACGACCATCGTCAAAAATGAGAACACAAGACCAGCGTACATCGATTGTCCGCTGATAAACATATGGTGTCCCCAAACGAGAAAACCGAATACCGCGATCGCAATTGATGAAAAGGCAATGAACTCGTACCCGAAAATTTTCTTACGTGAAAAATTCGAGATCAATTCAGATATAACACCCATTCCCGGAAGGATCATGATATACACGGCCGGATGCGAGTAAAACCAGAAAAGATGCTGAAACAAGATCGGATCGCCACCGATCGACGGATCAAAAATCCCTATCTTACCGACCCTTTCGAGTGCCAACAGGAGAATAGTGATCGCGATCACAGGGGTTCCGAGGATCATCACAAGGCTCGTCGCGTAGTGTGCCCAAACAAAAAGCGGCAAGCGGAACCAGGTCATTCCCGGCGCTCGCATCGTGTGAATCGTGACGATGAAGTTCAGTCCGGTCAAAATTGACGAAAATCCGTTTATGAATATACCGAGGCCCACCAGCATGACGTATGTGTTCGAGAATGTCGTGCTGTATGGTGCGTAGAACGTCCATCCCGTATCGATGCCGCCTTGCATTAGAGCGAACAAGACAAGCGCACCACCCGCCCAATAAATATATAGGCTAAGCAGGTTTATCCGCGGCAAAGCCAGGTCTTTCGCTCCGATCATCAACGGCAAAAGGAAATTCCCGAGTATCGCCGGTATCGACGGTATCAGGAAGAAAAAGATCATCAAAATACCGTGTTGCGTGAATACCTTGTTATAAGTTCCCGACTGCAAAAGGTCGCTCGCCGGTGTGAGAAGTTCGAGCCGGATCGCACCGGCATAAAGACCGCCCATGAAAAAGAACACCGAAACTGAGATCAAATACATGATCGCGATCCGTTTATGATCCTTCGTCAATAGCCATGACTTTATCGTCCAGCCATTGGTCAGGTAATTCAATTTTGGCTCTACGGCACGTCCCTGAACTATTGCTTCTTGCGTTTGCATAATCTTATCGACCTATTTACTACTATTTGCCAATGATTTTGCGGCCGGCTTACTAGCCGCAGGTGTATTATTCGCGTTTGCCGCGGGGGCCGCCGTCATTGTATTTGCCGCCGCCGGAGTCGTCATTCCCGCTGTCGCGTTCGGCGTCAGCGATTTAATGTAGGCTACCAGTGAATTAAGCTGCTCTTCCGTGACCTGGCCCTTGAAAGTCGGCATGATCGGTTGATAACCCTCAACGATCTGCGATGCAGGATTCAGGATAGAATTGCGAATGTAATTATCGTCAGCCTTAACGGTCGCACCGCCTACAAGTTTCACGTCGTGATTGAAAATTCCCTCAAGCTTTGCCCCGCGTTGGGTGGGTCCACCGGCGTGACAGGATGCACAACCGAGTTTGTTCTCAAAAAGGTCTTTCCCGGCTTCAACCGGTGTCTGTCCCGAGACGTTTCCACTCAGCCAGTTATCAAAATCCCGCTGCTCCATGACGTAGATCCAGCCACCCATTCCCGAGTGATTCAGACCGCAGTATTCAGCACAGTACAAGTGATATTTGCCCGGTTTCGTAGCATTGAACCACATGTACGTATAACGACCCGGCACTACATCCGCTTTGGTTCTAAAAGCTGGAATATCGAAATCGTGCAGGACATCCTCGGTCGTCATTGTCAACTTGATGTTCCGTCCGACGGGCACGTGCAAGGCATTGATCTCTCTCTGCCCGGTTTCGTGCTGTACCTTCCACATCCACTGCTTGCCGACAACATAAATGTCCATCGAGTCGGCAGGGGGAGTAAATTGCTGATAATAAATGATCGCTCCGCCCAGAAAGATAGTCATCGATATGACAAACGGGATGATCGACCAAACTACCTCAAGCACCATCGAACCATGCATTTCGTCGGGCGTCGCATACTTTTCCGTTGCTCTATATTTAATGGCGAAAAAGAAGACTGCCGCAACGATCGGTATCGTAAATGCGACACTGACCACTATCAAATACACGTAAAGCAGATCAACCTGCCACGCGAATGTCGAAGCTTGCTCCGGAAATAATGGAACCCACGAAGTATTCTGCATAATCTCTATCGGCCCGATGATCGTCGCCGCCTAGGCGTCGGCGTCCGAACCTCCAAACTGATCTTTCCTCTTATTCCTACGCCAAAAAACAAAAAACATCATTCCGAGCCCAAGAACCGTTGCAATTCCGCCCAATCGCATGACCCGAAGGATCGAAAGGCCGTATTTACCGGTAGACGGGTCATAATGGAAACAATACAAGAGCAACTGGTCTACGGGACTGCCGACCTTACTCTCGGCGGACTCCATGATTCCGAATTTCAGGTCTTTCGGAGCATAGTCTATTCCATACAGGTACCGAGAGATTTTGCCCTCGGGAGTTGCGATCATAATACCGCCAGCGTGAGCGAACTGATTCGACTTCTCGTCCCACTTATAATTGAAACCCGCAGCCTGAGTAACCTTGTCTATCGATTCCTGCGAGCCAGTTAAAAAGTGCCAACCGTTCTCTGTTCCCGGTCGACCGTACCTCTCTACGTAACTCGCCTTCTTATTCTTAGCAAGTTCCGGCTTGTCATTTTCGCGTGCGTCAAAACTGAGAGCGACCACGTCAAAATCCTTTCCTGCCTCGAGAGCCATTCCCTTAAGCGAGCCGGTTAAACCATTTAGAACCTGATTACAAAGCATTGGGCATTCGTAATAAACAAGTGCCAAGACAACGGGCCGACCTTTTGAAAAATAATCGCCGAATTTAACAGCCTTTCCGCTCTCATCTTTGAGCTCTGTATCGAAGGGTAACTGTTCCCCGAGTTTTTGATCGATTCCGATCTTCGTAAGAGCCGGCGGTAAGCCTGTAGTAGTGTCGACCGATGGGTCATAGGTTCGCGGCGAATAGAGCGGCGAATTGTAATGCTCGGTCTTTTGAGCCAACACCGTCACAAAGGAGGTGTGAATGACACATAACGCAATAAAAATGACAAAATTAACGCCTCGGCAAAATCTGCCAAGTCCGTTTCTAGTTCTATTTTTAAGAAGGCTGTCTTTCACAAATTACCTTATCGTCTCGGTACCACCGCGTCCAGAACTGGCATCCGAGACAAACTTACGAGATTCACCTAGTATCGCCTCCGCAGCCGGACCCGATTTCGCCTTTATATTCTGCGACAAAAGCTTCTCTTTGGCTTCATCGACCGGCAACATCGTCACCATACCTGTTTTTTCATCTTTCCGACCATTATTCCACTGCTCTTCCCACTGCTTGTACAATTCACGATACTCGCTCTGTGGTGCCATCAATTCAAGATTCACCCGGCCGTCTTTTGAATCTACCCCAAATCCAGGAGCGGCCTGGAGTCGCGGTTCAGGCGGCAACTTCTCGCGATCAGTCATTTGCATCGGGTTTACCGGGCCCGCGTTTTCTTTCGAGTAATCACGAAGAACGTTGAGCAGTGCCCACATAAGTCCAAATGTGATCACGATCAACAGAAATAAAAAGATCGCAAAGCCAAGAATGCCTTTGACGCCGATCTCATTTCCCTCATAGGCCTTATCGAAGTCGGCCGGTGTAATTTCACGTGCTTTTGACGACATAACGTTAAAAAACTATCTAAACAAAATCCTAGTGGGCACGTCCGTGCGAGACTGCACTTTCAAAAAACGGATCTTTTGTCGGCACCAGAGGACGCTTTGACAGACTTCCAAAGAACCACCACAGCCATATTCCGCCAACGGCGACAGGTGCAACAAAGTCCATCCAACTAACGATGAACGCTCCATGCTTAAAAGCACCAGTGATCCTTGGCGTCGGTGCGATCTGGTAAAACATATCCACCAAACGCATTACAAGAATAAAGACTCCGAGAGCAGCGAGTTGCCGTGAGCGTCGCTTGAAATCCTGTTGTAAAAGAACAAGGAATGGGAACGCGAAGTGAAAAACGATCAACGCAACCCCGATATATCCCCAACCGCCCTTCATGCGTGTCAGGAACCATGTCGTCTCCTCCGGCAGATTACCTGACCAAATGATCAGGAATTGCGAGAAGTTGAAATATGCCCAAACCATCACCAGCGCGAGCATCAATTTTCCGAGGTCATGAAAATGACGCTTAGTCAGAATGCCGTCCATCGGTTTCTTATCTGACAAATAGGAAAGCAGTACGATAGCGAACGCAAAGCAACTGAGTGCCCATCCAACCACGAACAACAGTCCCCAAATCGTCGAGAACCAATGCGGATCGAGCATCATCACCCAGTCGACCACAGCAAATGTGACGACCAGAGCGTAAATAACCAGCGTGGGACCCGAAAAGCGAGATGCCTTTTCGAGCAATCGCTCCGAACTCTCTAGGTCCGTCGTCCGATCCTGTGCGTCAGACCACTTCGTAAGCAAATAGGTCATTCCGCCCCACATCGCAAAATAAACGATCGAACGAACGATCCAAAACCACGGAGCCATAAATACTCCGCGATGTTCCATGAGATGGATGTCCTTCTCAAGGTCGCTTGTTCCCATGTGCGTAAATTCCATAAAACTATGGAAATAAACCCCGATCGCAAGCGGAAGAAACAAAAGGAAAACCAATGGTAGTGTTCGCGATGCCGCCTCAACTATACGTCGAATAACGATTCCCCAGGCTCCACCGGTAAGGTACTGAAGCATCAAAATGCCCAGACCGCCGACCGAGATTCCGCCCCAGAAAATAAAACCAAGCAGCCATGACCGGAGAGCCTGCTCCGTATCGAAATAACAGCCAACCGCCCATGCGATCATAGCAACGCCGCCGATACCCAACGCGAGGGCACGCCAGCGATTGATCTCTTGGGGTGGATAATAGTTGTCGAGATCCGCCATCTACTTCCCACCTCCGACAGTGTTGGCGTTCGATGTCACACCAGCTTTTGGCTCGGCGACATTCGACGTACTTGTGTTATTCATTTTCAGGTTTTGATCCGGGTTCTGGCTCAACTGCAATGCCCGAATGTAAGCGACGATCGCCCATCGATCGCCCGGTTGTATCTGGGCCGCATAGCCGTTCATCTTGCCCCAACCGTTCGAGATCACATCGTAGAAGTGTCCGACTGGAGCGTTTCGGAGACGATCATCATTATAGGTCGGCGGAGGAGAGAATCCTCGCCGGACGATCATTCCATCACCATTACCCACCGGGCCATGACATACCATGCAATAGATCGCATACCGACTCTGTCCTCGATCCACGAGCTCCTTTGTAACGGGAATAGGAAACTCCTCGATATCATTAGGAAAGCTGGATACCAACGTATTACCGGTCGGACCGGTCGTAGAAGCCACCGCCGCATTTAGGTCAGGATTATCGATCTTTCCTGTGTAAAAAGCTTTATTCTCACGGAGTTGGCCTCGTGCGACAGTTCCGTCAGGTATGTCACGCGAACCACGCTTGTCGGCAAAAAACTCACTCTTCTTGTAGGCTTTGTATTTCGGCTGATCCTGCATATCAAAGCGGACGCCGCACCCCACCGCAAAAACGCAATAGGCGGCAAGCAAAGTACAATAAAAGACTTGTCGCGCTGATATCGATTGCTTGAATCTTAAAAATCTTGACATTCGACTATTCAGGTACATCAAATACCTCCTGCGGATTCAAGCTTTCCATAAAGCTTTTCGTCGACCCCGAATCGTACTGCGGATCTTTTGCCTCGATCAACAGAAAAAACTTCTCCCGCGTGGCCAGTGCAAATCTCGGTACGTTAAAGACCGGATGATAAGGTGCCGGAAGTCCGTTCAAAAACAACATTCCAAACACTGCCACCGCCGCTGCGAAAAGGATAGTTAACTCGAACATCGGCGGAATAAATGCCGGCAAACTGAAATGCGGACGACCGCCGACAATTATCGGATAATCGATAACGTGAACGAACGTTACGAGGCTCAGTCCCGCTAACAGGCCAGTGATTCCCCCGGCTAAAATCATATACGGCAATATACTGCGTTTTATACCCAGGGCCTCATCAATGTCGTGCAGCGGATACGGCGAAAAGGCATCGGTTTTTGTATAACCCGCCTCACGCGTCCGACGCGCAGCGACAACCAATTCAGCCGCCGTGTCGAACTCCGCCATGATTCCGTAAGTGTCGTTGCTCATAAAGATTAACGTAAAACTAACTGTCGTTTTGAACAGTTATGCTTTGTGCTCGGCCTCCTCAACATCGTGGGCGTGCTCCTCATCTAGCAACGCACGGACCTCAAACATTGAAATGATAGGCACGAATCTGACGAATAGGAACAAAAGCGTAAAGAAGAAGCCGATCGTTCCGATGAACATCGACCAATCGAACATCGACGGCGAGTACATCGCCCAAGACGACGGTAAAAAATCACGGTGCAAACTTGTCACAATAATAACGAACCGTTCAAGCCACATGCCGACGCTGACGATGATCGAGATCGTAAACAACCAAAACTCACTTTCGCGGAATCGTTTGAACCACAATAGCTGGATAGAGAGACCGTTACAAAATATCAGCAACCAGTATGACCACCAATACGGACCTTCCCAAATGCGGTTCTTGACCATGAAAACCTCATACTGGGAGGCACTATACCACCCGAAGAACGCTTCCATTGCATAACCGTAAACAACGATCAGTCCGGTCGCAAGCATGACCTTCGACATGAAGATCAAGTGTGTTTTCGTAATGAAATCCTCCATCCTGTACCAACGCCGAAGCGGGATACAAAGAATAAGAACCATCGCGAATCCAGCAAAAACCGCTCCCGCAACAAAGTAAGGCGGAAAAATAGTCGCATGCCAACCCGGAACTTGTGAAACCGAGAAGTCGAATGAAACGATCGAGTGAACTGAGAGAACAAGTGGTGTCGAAATGCCGGCAAGGATCAAATATGTGATCTCATATCGATGCCAATGTCGTGCAGACCCGCGCCAACCCCACGAAAGAGCGGCATAAACAAAACGAAAATACTTATTCTTAGCTCGGTCGCGAAGCGTCGCAAAATCCGGGATCAGACCAACATACCAGAACAACGCCGAAACAGTCGCGTACGTCGAAACGGCAAAAACGTCCCAGATCAAAGGGCTTCGAAACTGTGGCCATAATCCCATCGTGTTCGGATATGGGAATAGCCAGTAAGCGGCGAGCCACGGCCGACCGGTGTGCAGAAGCGGAAACATAGCCGCGCAGGCAACCGCAAACAACGTCATCGCCTCGGCAAACCTGTTGATCGACGTTCGCCACTTCTGATTAAGAAGCAGCAATATAGCAGAAATCAACGTTCCGGCGTGACCGATACCGATCCACCAAACGAAATTGATAATGTCGAACGCCCAACCGACCGGTTGGTTATTTCCCCAAACTCCGATACCGTTTGCGAGCAACCACACAACGCTGAATAGCAGCGCCTGAGCCACCATGAACGCTAGGGCGAAGCCGATGAACCACCCGAATGGCGTCCGCTTTTTCAGCGTAATGTCACTGATGCTATCTGTGACACTCGCCAGAGTGTGGTCACCCTCTATCATGGCCGGGCGAAGTTTTTGTTGTAGGTCTTGGTTGTCCTGCATAAATCTTCAGGTCTGACGCCCTCGATCTTTGAGGTTCGATCCGACAATTAGGTCGTCCGAAACTCGAGACGAGACTAGTGCCCCTCGCCTCCCGTTTTTTTCTCGCCCTTCGGCGCCGAATGGGTCTTAAAGACCGGAGCTTTATAATCCGGCATTTCTTTATTCTGATTTTTCAACCCAGCCATATAAGTTGTTCTCGGCTGAGTGTTTAATTCGTTTAGAAGCGTGTAATCGCGTTCGTCCTTTTTAGCTTTGGAAACCGCACTTGTCGGATCTCCCATATCACCAAAAATTATCGCCTCCGTCGGACACGCCGACTGACAAGCGGTTACAACTTCACCATCGCGGATCTTACGTACACCGTCTTTTTGGGCTTCGATACGAGCGGCCGCGATCTTCTGAGTGCAATACGTGCACTTTTCCATCACACCGCGACTACGAACAGTAACCTCTGGGTTACGCATCAGTTTGTACTGCGGCGTGTTCCAATCTTGATAAAGCAAGAAATTAAATCGGCGAACTTTGTAAGGACAGTTATTTGAACAATACCGCGTACCGACGCAACGGTTGTAAACCATGTCGTTAAGCCCTTCCGCACTGTGGACAGTAGCGTGAACCGGGCAAACGACCTCACAAGGAGCCAGTTCGCACTGCATACAAAGCACTGGTTGGAAATACGGTCCGTCAGGATTGTTGATGTCGGCACCACCGTAATAGGCGTCGATCCGTAACCAATGCATTTCGCGGCTACGGTTGATCTGCTCTTTACCAACGACCGGAATGTTATTCTCCGCTTGGCAAGCTAGAACACAGGCGTTGCAACCGACGCACGAGTTAAGATCGATCGACATTCCCCATCTCGTGTTCTCATCATAGAGTTTCTGATATTCCTCACGTGGGTACATCGACTTGTCGTAGAAGTTTTCCTGCTCACCTTCCTTGACCTCTTCGGTAAAATAATTCACATCCCATGAGCGAATCAGGTCACGGCCTTCCATATTGAAATGGATCTGCGTCGACGCAACGGTTGCTTGCTCTTTAAGATTGGCGATCTCACCGAAACCGCTATCCATTGCATCCGAGCGTCGAACGTCGAAGGCGTTATAGCCAAGTCCGGTACCGACCTTGCCGGCGCGCGTCCGGCCATAGCCCATGTGAAGGGTTATTACGTCGTCCGGTTGACCGGGTGTGATCCACATCGGAACACCCTTTTCGATCTCGGCACCCTGATATTTGATCTTTACGAGATCTGAAAATTGATTACCGCCCTTCGTATTGACGAACGCTGTGCCTTGAGCACCACCAACTAATTCTTCGGCATCATTCCCTCGGTTTACGCCGAGTCTTTCTGCAGTTTTCGGGCTGATCAGACCGACGTTATCCCAGGTGATCTTGTTAAGCGGATTTGGGAGTTCCTGCAACCATCCGTTGTTAGAAAATCGGCCGTCATAAACGCACGGATCAGGCAAGATCGAAATCTCGATCGCCCCGGTACCGGTCTGCTTAGTTTCGGGTTGACTCAAAAAGCTCAAGTTCGCGGCAACTGTCTTCGTTGCCGAAGCCGTGTTTGGAATGACGCCATCGTGGATCGCCTTTCTCCAGTGGTCATCAAAAGTTTTAGGTGATGCAAGTGCTGGGGCGGCAATGGGTGCCGTGATCGGGACGACCGGTTCTGCCTTCGAAATTTCTTTCTTAGCAGCCTCCGCCTGACCTGCAACTTTCGCCTCAGCTTTCGGCTCAACGCCGCCTTCTGTCTTCGCCTCGGACTTTGCCTCAGTCTTCGCCTCAGTTTTCTCCGCTGTTTTCGCTGGGACTACCGCGGCCGCCGTGATCGTCTGTTTTTGCCAGTATTCCTTAACAATGTCGTAATCCTTCTTGTCGAAGCCTTCCTTCATGAAAAGCTGCACGACCTCGTGAGCATTCTTACCATCGTAAAGCGGGGCGATAAGAGGCTGAACGATCGTTGCCGTTCCGTCATACGCACGGGCATCACTCCAGCCTTCCAGGTAGTGTTTCTCAGCAACATGCCAAGAACACTGTTCCGATGTCTCATCAAAATGTTGGCCTAAATGAACAGCAATTCCAGTCTTCGCGATCGTTTGCAGACGAGCCTGACTCAACTTCAGATCCACCGGGGTGTTGTAAACCGGGTTCCCGCCTAAAATGACAAGCATTTTGACCCGCCCGCCATCAATATCGGCAATCAGTTCACGCAATTGGTCTAATTGTGATTTGTCGGTACCCTGCGACAGCGGGTCAGAGTAAACGACTGTCTCCCCAACATTCCCCAGAGCCGCATTCATCGCGTGAGCGATAGCGTGAACCATAGGTGATTGGTTATTTCCGGCAACGACAAGGGATTTTCCCTTGTGCTCGACAAGATCTTTCGCCATCGCAGCGATCCACGCTTCATTCTCCGTGTAAGTGGAGACGGCTCCGCCGACGCCGACAGCTTTGGCCACAGCCTTAACGATCTCGGTCATTTGGCTCGGCTTCACCGCGATGCGGTGATCGGCCTTCGCTCCGGTAAGGCTGACACTTGTCTCGATGGAATAGAGACGATTGATCTGCTTCTTTTCTTCGTTAAACGACCGTCCCTTGGCAAAATCTTTTATGTAAGCGACGTTAAAACCTGAGAAGATATCGGCGTCCAATGACAAAATTCTCTCAGCCTTATCGAATTTATATATCGTTTGAACGGCGGATCCAAAGGCGAGCCTTGCTCCGGCCATCGCGTTGTCAGAATTAATCGGCTCGTACTGAATCCATTTCGAATTTGGCAGCTCAGCTTTGACCTTATTGAACTGGTCTACTAGTGTCGGCGACGTCACCGTTTCGGTTAAGAACCTTACACCTGCACCACCGTCGATCCGATTACTTTCGATCGCGGCTCGAAACTCAAAGACGAAGTTTTCCCAGGATTTGGGAGTTCCACGATACGTAACTTCCTGCGAACGATCCGGGTCGTACATACCGAGGATCGAAGCCTGAGTATAGATATCCGTTCCGCCGCGGCTCCCCGGATGTTCCGGATTTCCTTCAACCTTAACTGGTCGACCGTCAAACGACTTTGCCAACAAACCAGTTGCCACGCCGCCAAGTGACATAGCAGTCGCGAAAAATTTCGGCTTGCCCGGCAAATAGCCTTCCTGAGCACGAACCGGGGCGATAACTTTCTCGGGCGGCTGGATGACACAGCCACTCAATCCCGCGAGGGCGAGCGAGGCACCCATTACTTTGACAAAATTCCGACGGCTAAGACTGTTGTCCCACTCCTCGATCTCGTGCGGATATTCCTTCGAGATAAATTCCCTAAACTCGGGCGTATCGGCATGTTCTTCAATACTACGCCAATATTCTTTACCGTTTTGGGACAATATCTTGTCCCTCAACGATGAAAAGCTTGAATTATTTTCTGGACTGGCCATTAATTTCCTTCGTCAAAATTGAAGTTCAAATATTTTTCCCTTCGATTCTAAATTCCTTTATCTATGACACGTTGAACAGCTTGTCATCATCTCTACGCCTCTGATCTTGTAGTCGATCTTTAACTTGTCACGATCAGATTGATCGATATCACTGGGCTGGTATGCCATGTTAAAGACCTCTGCCTTCGGGCGGATGAACTTCTCAGGCTGTCTATGACATTCCACACACCACTCCATCTGAAGCGTGTTCTGCTGGTATACCGCCGGCATGTTGTCGATCTGACCATGACAGGTCGAACAACCGACTCCTTTCGCCACGTGAATACTATGATTAAAGTAAGTGTATTCCGGCAGGTCGTGAACGCGTTCCCATTCGATCGGCTTATTGTCGCGGTAACTTGCCCGGACCGGTTCGAGGTATGGGCTGTCGGACCAGATCTGACTGTGGCAGTTCATACACGTCTGAGTTGGCGGCATTCCGGCCGAGGCTGTCGTCTCGACCGTCGTGTGACAATAACGACAATCAATGCCGTCGTCACCAACGTGGTGCTTGTGGCTGAACTGCACCGGTTGCTGCTTTTCCAAATATTGGCCCGTCAGGTAGGTCGATCGTGAGAGCTGCGTAAACGCAAGCCCTGCCAACCCGGCCAGCACGACGCCTACGACCATACTGATCTTTGCGATGCTGTTTGCACTTTTATGAAAAATTTGTGCCATCTATAAATCTCGCCCTTGTCCGAACTGGAATGGTTAAAGAACTCCCGATTCCCAATCCTAAAAAAATTGAGAAGTCGATAAATCGGGCATTTTTCTTGGTTTAGGAACCGTTAGACTCCCCATGATTTTACTAAAACTAACAAATTCCGCAAATTCCCTAAATCGAAAGTACAGCGTTTCGACCATCTTGTGCAATTATTCACTAAATAAGATTCCCTTCTATCGTGCGTAAATTAAATCATATTAAATGTGATAAAAGTCACAGCTTGTCCTCGCGAGCGAGAATCGCAACGCCGACTGCGGCCGCAACCGTGCCCAATTCACCTTGCATGATCGTCGTCGATGCAAAAGAAGGTCCGAATGCGAGCTCTTTTGCCCGCTCAACTACTGCGTCAAGAACTAAGCTTTTAGCTTGAATTATCTCTCCGCCGATCACGATACGCTCAATATTCAGTAGATTAATCACACTTGCGATCGCGGTTCCGACATAGGCTCCGGTGCGTTGCAGCATTAATTTCGCGAAATCATCATCCGCCTCCGCGGCCGCGACGATGTCGGCAATCGTAATTGCATTCTCATCAAGATCGACCAGCGACGAAGTGCTATCCTGCCTGAATCGGTTTCGGGTTCGGCGGATAATATTAGCTGTTGACGCGACCTCTTCAAGGCGAGTACCGTCGGAATCGATCGGGACATATCCGAATTCACCTGCAAAACCGGTCGTTCCGCGCCAGATCTCGCCACCGAAGATCAACGATCCACCAACTCCGAGACCGAGCGTTGCGTAAAACATATTCGCACTTTCCCGGCCGGCACCGAGGCGAAATTCCCCATATGCAGCGGCGTTTGCGTCATTTTCAATGTAAGTTTGGATGCCGGTTGCAGCTTCGACCTCACCACCCAGGTCAACGCCCGAGTGTTCGGGGATGTGAGTCGAAAACGCGATCCGCTTTGCCCCACTATCTACCAATCCGGGAACCGCAACGCCCACACACTCGAAGGGACCAAACGTCGA
Organism: Acidobacteriota bacterium; assembly: GCA_043737915.1. Lineage (GTDB taxonomy): Bacteria > Acidobacteriota > Blastocatellia > Pyrinomonadales > Pyrinomonadaceae > OLB17. Next base: position 6,461 of record JAYSZT010000118.1, on the reverse strand, counting down.
CTTAAGGCTTGATATAAAACTGATCAACTGACTCGACGATGGCTCGCTAAAGCTCACATCCGATATCTGTTGACCAATGATCTGCGAATTAGCGTCGACGCAAACCGCAGTCATCACCCGTTTCGCGACTTCGATGCCGACACTCCGACCAGTTTCTACATGAAGATCTGACATAAGAAGAAATTCTCGAACACCTCAATGTTATCCCGAAACTAAACGAAATTCTAGACAGAACCCCGCAAACTGTCAATTTGGAAACCGTAACCGTTTTATAAGGCCTTCTATTCTACATTTACAGGCTTTTTTGTATCTAAATGCTTCCACGAATAAAATACATTTGCAAAATTAACGCGGATGAGGAAGAATTCGAATCTCTTCAATCGGCATTGGAAATATTAGTGATTTCTGATCAGGATGTCTGAATTCTATAATTTCGGGTTTACGGAGAAAGACTTTCCGTTTTACTCCACCGCTGTCTGTTTGCGAGTAACACTTTTGACTGTTAGACGCTCGAAAGTTAATCTTTCAAGGGCGATGCGGCACGCGGAAAGTTGTTTTTCCGTTTAACGTTTTATGGATCAACACCTTTATGATCTAATTGCTCAATACGGCATTTACGCTGTTTTTGCATTGTGTACGGTCGAGGGTGACATTACCTTGTTGATCTCCGGCACGATGGCTCACGGCGGGCTATTTGGGAACTGGGGTTTTGCAAAGCTGTTTGTCGCCGGCACTCTTGGCGGCGTTGTCGGCGATTCCGTCGGATATGCGGTTGGTCGGATCTTTCATAAAAACGCTCAGAATTATCGTTTCTATCAAGTTGCCCAACCTCGAGTTGAAAAGCTAATAGATAAATTTGGCGGCTTCGCGATCATTATTTCGAAATACATATACGGAATCCGTGTCGCCGTTTGTCTTTCGTACGGCGTGAGCAAAATGCCTTATCATCGTTTTCTCGGTGCTAGTGCTATCAGCTGTTCGATCTGGGTACTTTTGCTTACCGGTCTAGGGTATTTTTTCAGCGGTGCGATCACATCAATTATTGGTGATTTTAAGCAGGTTGGTTTTGTTTTGTTTTTCGTTGTGATGTTCGGCATCATCGTTTTTTATGTGATCGAGCGTTATTGGCTTTCGGAGAAGGTCGAGGATGCCGATCCGGAAACGATCCAGACGATCGAAGAAAAACTTCACGCTGTCGAGGATATTGGTAAAATAACATTACATAATATTACTGAACGCCTGCACTTGACCCGCGAGCCAACGAAAGAAGAAGGCGAGAAAATCGAAACTGCGGAAAAGGCCGAAGCGACGAAAGGGCAGTCCGAATAGTTTATTCTCTACTGCCTAATACTACTGACTACTGACTACTGTTTTATGATAATTGAATCATCGGCACCGACTCGCGTCGATCTGGCCGGAGGAACCATCGATATTCCGCCTCTTTTTCTGTTTCATGAAGGCGCTGCGACCGTCAATTTTGCAGTCAATCTGCTCGCCAAATGCCGTATTGAGACGCGTGACGACGATCGCGTTATTCTCGAATCGATCGACCAGCGCTCAAGCCTCGAAACGTCGTTGGCAGATATTGCCTCTCTAAAAGACGAACCCAGGTTAGAACTGCTGGCAAAGCTAGTTTATTTCTTTAAGCCCGAGACCGGCTTCAAAATGACGACCGAATCTCAGGCTCCGGCAGGTGCCGGACTCGCCGGATCTTCGACGCTAAACATCGCCTGTATCGGTGCCCTCAACCAACTAGTTGGCGATCGATACTCACCGGAGCGTTTTATCCCGATCGCAGCCGCCGTCGAATGTCAGGTGATACGCGTCCCGACGGGTTATCAAGATTACTATTCAGCACAGTACGGCGGCGTTTCGTGTATTCATTTCGGTGCCGAAGGCATGACCCGTGAGGAACTTGATGTGGACAGGGCAACGCTTGAACGCCGTATCGCGATCTGCTACACCGGGGAACCGCGAAACTCTGGAACAAACAATTGGGAGATCACAAAACGCCACATTGACGGGGACAAAGAGATCTTTGAAATATTCGACGGGATTCGCGATTCGTCAATTGATACTCGAGCGGCATTACTCAATAACGACTGGAACGAACTCGGCGAGATCCTCTCCCGTGCCTTCCCTGCCCGTAAGCGTTTGAGTCCTAACATTACCACGCCGCAGATGGATCATCTGATTGAAACGGCACTCGCTAATGGGGCAATCGCCACAAAGATCTGTGGTGCCGGCGGCGGCGGATGTATAGCGTTCTACTGCGAAGACGGCCGGCGTTCAGATGTCGAGACCGCTCTCTCTGAACAGGAAGGTGCCAAGGTTTTGAACTGGCAAGTGAACGCATCTGGACTGGAAATAGAAGTTTCGTAAAAAATTCTGTCACAATTTGTTGTTCCTCGGTGTATTTGTTCCAGAAGGTTAAATTCTAGATCAAAATTTCAGGGGGCATTTCATTTATGGACTACATTTCAAAAAATCTACGCTACATTGCGGTACTTTGCGTCTCGGCGGCGATCGGTTTTTCGGCGACCAGTGCTTTCGGATTTCCCGGTGTGACTAACACAATACCGAAGACATACATCAGCGAATACTCGTTTTGCGGTAACAATGACTGGTCGGGCGACGACCGGGTCTTGTCCAGCGACCTGCGCGAGATCAATCTTCCTTCGTCCGGAAATCTGAATGTCGACGCCGGACAGAACGGCAGCATCAGTATCAAGGGTGAAGAGCGAAACGACGTACTAGTCAGGGCTTGCGTTCAGGCTCGGGGAAAAACTGAACAAGCGGCCAAAGCTATTGTGGCGAGTGTAAGGATAAACACGTCAGGCGAGATCGAGGCGGACGGTCCGGTGGGTGCTACGTACTGGTCCGTTTCGTATGAGATCCTCGTCCCTCGGGTAACGAACATTGGTCTTACGGCACGCAATGGCGGTATTACGGTAAGCAACGTCGACGGTTCAGCGGAAGTTCAGACCACAAACGGCGGTGTTAACGTCGATGGAGCCTCCGGCTCGTTCAAAGGACGCACGGTTAATGGCGGCATCAACCTCACGCTCAGCGGCCAGTCGTGGAGAGGTAGCGGCATCGACCTTCAAACTACCAACGGTGGAGTAAATCTGGTCATTCCGGAAAATTTCGCTGCAAATATCGAGGCCGGCACGGTTAACGGCGGAATTCGAAGTAACATCGCGGCACTCAGCATTACCACCGAAGATATCAAAGGAACGGCATGACCCGATCGCGTTCCAAACGCCTCGCCATCGCACTCAACGGCGGCGGTCCGCCGGTCAGAACCGTGACCACCAACGGCGGGGTTAATATCAGTACACCAGACAAGGAATAAAGAATTAGTCCTGATCCAAATAAAAAAGCTGTCCGGACTTATCCGGGCAGCTTTTTTATTATTTAATTGCCCCACCGTTCTACGCGGCCGCAGCGACCGCTTTCGTCAACGAGCTAAATATATCGCGGCCGTCGTTCGAACCGAGGATCTCCTCGCAGGCTCGTTCCGGGTGCGGCATCATGCCCATCACGTTGCGATCGATGTTGCAAATGCCCGCGATGTTCGACCGGGCTCCGTTCGGATTTGCGTCGTCAGTGATCGTTCCATTTTCGTCGCAGTAGCGAAAAACGATCTGGCCGTTTTCTTCGAGTTGCCGATAGGTCTCGTCGTCACAGGTATAATTGCCTTCGGCATGGGCGATCGGAATCGAGAGCACTCGCGATGCGTCGACCTCCGAAGTGTATGGCGTGTTCGGATTTTCGACGCGGAGATTTACGTGCTTACAGATAAAATGAAGCCCAGCGTTGCGCCTCAATGCACCCGGAAGCAATCCGGCCTCGCAAAGGATCTGAAACCCATTGCATATCCCGAAAACAAACTTCCCCGACGCTGCGAAATCCTTCACTGAATTCATCACCGGCGAAAAACGAGCCAACGCACCGGCCCGCAGATAATCACCGTAAGAAAACCCACCGGGAACGACCAATGCGTCAAATCCGCTCAGATCTGTTTCCTGATGCCAGACAAAATCGACCGGCTGCCCAACATGCTTAGACAAAACATGGTAGGCATCGTGATCGCAATTGGAACCTGGAAAAACGATTACGCCAAACTTCACGCCTCTACCTCCACGCGATAGTCCTCAATTACCGGGTTTGCAAGCACGTCTTTCGCGATGCGTTCGACCGATTCGCGTGCCTCCGGTTCTGAAACCGATTCGTCAAAAAAGATCTCAAAATACTTTCCCTGACGGATATCGCCGATGCCCGCAAATCCAAGTGAAGCAACCGAATGTTGAATTGCCTTTCCCTGCGGATCGAGCACACTTGGCTTGAGAGTTACGTAGACCTTAGCTTTCATAATTGGCACCCGAGAACCGTATCAAAATAAATTCTAGATTGTTACGCAAATTGTTGTCTTTATCAACGTCCTATGTTAGATTTCACCTGAAATTTCTTTGCGAGGTATTTCAACCCGTCAAAACTAAAGGAGACAACTATTAAATGCAAAATCCAGGATTCACATCCGGTGATGGATCATCGTTTCAAACGCCTGCCGCCGGCGGACAGAGTCAAGGGCTTGCGATCGGCGCATTGGTTTGCGGAATACTCAGCTGCGTCTGTTGTTTTTCGTTCATCACTGGTCCCGCCGCACTCATCATGGGTTTCATCGCAAAGAAAAAGTCGGATGAAGATCCCGCTAATTACGGCGGCAGAGGCCTCGCCCTTGCCGGTATGATTACGGGAGTTCTTGGTCTCGTCTTGTTCGTCGTCTTGGTGATCATACAGGTTCTCTTTGGTGTGATGGGTGCGATAATGAGGTAGCGTTAACGAACATTCAAAAGAACTTATAAAGTCGCGGTTGGGAATAAAGCATAAAGCTTTTCAGACGCTCCTTCGTTGATGCGAAGGATGTCTGAGGGCCGCAATAATTCAAGGAAAGTCTAGACTCAATTTCTGCGATTGGACAAATTCGTCAAAATCTAATTCTAAAAGGAAACTCAATTTTATGGAAAATCAAAAATCTGCTCTCGGACTCGATGGCAACATCGCAGCACTACTCGGTTACATTATTGGAATCATTGCAATCATCAGTATTGTGATCGAAAAAGAAAATAAATTCGTTCGCTTTCACGCATTCCAATCAGTTTTTCTGCTCGTCGCCTACATTGCCGGCATTATTCTGTTGGTAATCCTCGGAGTTATCGCCGCCCTTTTGGGTACGGTCTCTGGAACCCTTGCCAGCCTCGTCGGAATTCTCGTATTCATCTTATGGTTTGCTGTCATCTTCGGGTTTCTTGGAGCACTTATCTTTTGTGCTATCAAAGCCTACGGTGGCAACAAATTCAAGCTGCCTATCATCGGCAATCTCGCCGAGCAATTTTCGGCGTAGTTGTTTGATAAATTACGAAAAAGCCTTCACATCAAGCGATGTGAAGGCTTTTTTGTTTATATCTTGTAGACCTACTGGAACACTCGGTCAAAGACCTTTTCGACGTTCCTCAGATAATGCTTTAGATCGAACAGGCGTTCGATCTCGTTCGCATCGAGTTTAGACGTGATATCCGGGTCTTCGTTTATCAATTCGTGGTAGACACCGCCTTCGTCCCAGACTTTCATCGCGTTACGTTGGGTCCATACGTAAGCGTCTTCGCGGGAAACGCCTTTTTGCGTCAGTGCGAGCATAAGTTGACCGCTGAAAACCAAACCACGCGTCAGATCGAGATTTTTAAGCATGTTCTCAGGATAGACGATGAGAGTATCGAGCAGACTCGTCGTTTTCGCGAGAATATAATCTAGTGTCGCCGACGAGTCGGGCAACACGATACGTTCCGCGGATGAATGCGAGATATCGCGTTCGTGCCACAGAGCGACGTTCTCGAGCCCAACGATCGAATTCGCCCTAACGGTGCGTGCCATTCCGCAAATTCGTTCCGACAGGATCGGATTCCTCTTATGCGGCATCGCCGACGAACCTTTCTGCCCAGCCTTAAAAAATTCCTGTGCCTCGCGAACCTCCGTCCGCTGCCAATGCCTGACCTGCAACGCGATCTTCTCAAGCGTGGAGGCAATTATCGCGAGCGTACACAGATACTCAGCGTAACGATCGCGTTGTATTACCTGCGTCGAAACGTCCGCCGCCTTTAGCCCCAGCTTCTTGCAAACGCCTTCCTCGACCTCAGGTGCGAGATGAGCAAAGGCACCGACGGCACCGCTGATCTTCCCAACCGAGATCGTATCCTTCGCCCTGACGAGCCGTTCGCGGTTTCGCTTCGTCTCCGAATACCACAACGCCCAGACGAGCCCGAACGATGTCGGTTCCGCGTGTATTCCGTGCGTTCGTCCGATCTGCGGAGTATCCTTGAATTCGAGTGCCCGCCGCTTCAAAACGACGAGTAAGGCATCAGTCTTGGCAAGCAAAATATCGCACGATTCTTTGAGTAAAA
>JAYSZT010000117.1:0-10490 GCA_043737915.1 Acidobacteriota bacterium | reverse complement strand
CGAACTCGAGGCCGACCAGCTTGCAATCGTAAAACTCGACCGTTTTCATGCCCGTCTGAACGAGCTTGGCCAGGGATAGATTACACTCACGAAAGACGCAATCCATGAATACCGCCTGGCTGAGGTCGGCCTTCGACAGATCGCATCGCTTGAATTCACAGTTCACGAACTCCTTCTCCGACAGATCCGCATCCGCCAGATCCAAGTCAACAAACGCTAAATCCTCGTTGTATTGCGATTCCATACCTCCAAACCTATCAGAATTAACGGAATGGCCTCAACTTTGAGATCGGCCTTTTTTAATCCCAAGTTTCGACATCGAAGACGAGACGCTGGAATCGACGAACCATCTTCTCTGTTGCTGATACTATCTTTTGCTTTCCTTTTTTAGGAAATTTTCCGAAAAAACGCTCTCCCGCTGCCTACAAATCAATTAAAACACTCGCAATAAACTTTTTTTCATTTTATTTTCAAGGGTTCAGTTCATAATGCCCGCGTCCATCTGTGGAAATCGGTCGCTCTCGCATTTATTGACAGCAAACCGTTTCGACGGTTTTGCACAAACTTATCCACAACATCTGCTAATTTTTATCCACAGACTATCCACACGATTTCCACAGAAATCCCGTCTTTATTGGGCGATAGTTAAAGTATTTTCTTCTTGACATTGAAAAAAACGGGTGTATTCTATCTTCACAGTCGGGATTGCTTACGGGTAACCTGACCGACACCGGGAGGTGGAACGGAGGTGGTGACACACCGTTCGAGGACAGAAGGAGCGGAAAGCCGCTGTCCATGACGCCTGGAGTTGGAGCCGAAAGGCTCGGCTGAGATCGGTCTTCGGATCGAACGAGTTGTTTGGATAAAAACAAACAACGCCTGATGGAAATGATCGTCCTGAAAGGTGCCTAGTCGCTCACGTTGCAAGACGCGGGCCTCGTTGCCGGGAACGTAACCGGCGGTGGAGGAAAAGCCACCACAAAAAAAACCTAACGGCACCACGGCATCGAGAGATGCCAGCGTGAAGCGAAAGCGGAACGGGTGTTGACCGGATCAAGTTCTCCGCAGAATAGATTCGGAATACAAAAACCCGGCGGTTCGAGCGTGTACATGTGAGAACTGCCACCCTTACGGCAAGCTTCGGCGGACCGAAAGGGCATAAAAAAAGAAAGCGTTACGAAGGGCAACCGGAGTGACGCTTTTTTTCGTCCGCCACCGCTTCCCCGTCAATCCATCGCTTGTCATTCAGGCGGAAATGCACGGAAATTGATGTCGTACCAAGCCAGCACGCGGGAGATATATTCGCGCAGCCAGAACTGCCTTTCACCATCATAATCGCGTCGCTTAGCGTCAACGCCGATCGCATCGACGCCCATATTCTGGCACAGATACAGGGAACGCGGGAGATGGTAGTCCTGAGTAACGACGATCGCCCACTCGATATTGAACACCTGTTTCGCCCGAATACACGACTCATACGTTCGCAGTCCGAGTTTGTCGATCATCAGATCGGTTTCGGGTACACCGAGTTCGATTGCGAGTTTTTTCATTGCGGCCGGTTCGTCATCGCCGCCGCTGAGCAATAGTTTGCGAGTTTTCCCCGCTTTGTAGAGTTCGACGCCGGTCAGCACACGATCATACAGCGTATTTGACGGCCTTCCGTCTTCCCAGACGCGAGCTCCGAGCACGATCGCTATGCGGTCTTCGGCGGGGACACTTTCGATATTGTTATACGTTTTGCTCGTTGCGTACGACGCGACCCGAACATTAATAACGAGAATAAAAAGCAGCGAGACCACGCCGAGGATGATCGCAATTACAATAACGCTTTTCATGGTGAAAGATTAGCATCAACCGCACCGATCTGCCCAAGGTTGCTATAAAGCCTTGTAAAACCTACAATCAAATGTTGATTATGTTTCTAGACCGAGTAAAAATCAGGATAAAAGCAGGTGATGGCGGCAATGGTGTGACCGCATTTCGTCGTGAGAAGTTCATTCCGAGAGGCGGCCCATCGGGGGGAGATGGCGGTGTCGGCGGCAGCGTTTGGATGGAGGCGACCGAGGGTTTGAATACTCTATTGCACCTTCGTTACAATCCCGAGCACAAAGCCGAACGCGGTCATCACGGGGAAGGCTCTAACCGTTTCGGCAAAGACGGACAGGATCACCTCGTCCGCGTTCCGGTCGGAACACAGGTTTACGACGCCGAGTCGAACGAGTTACTTTTTGACTTTACCGAAGCCGGACAACGCTATCTCGCAGCCAAAGGCGGCAAAGGTGGTTGGGGCAACTCGCATTTCGCGACTCCTACTCGTCGTGCACCAAAATTTCACTACACGGGCCGGCCTGGACGAGAACGAGAACTGCAGCTCGAATTAAAATTGATCGCGGACGTCGGGCTCGTCGGATTCCCGAACGCGGGCAAATCGACGCTGATTTCCGTCATTTCGGCCGCCAAGCCGAAGATCGCCGATTATCCGTTCACCACGCTCGAACCAAATCTCGGCGTTGTCGACATGGGCGATTTTCGAACGTTCGTCGTTGCCGATATTCCGGGTCTGATCGAGGGAGCCTCCGGCGGAGCGGGCCTCGGCGATCGTTTTCTTCGCCATGTCGAACGCACCAAGCTTATTCTGCATCTTGTCGACGTTTCCTCACTTTCCGGCCGCGATCCGCTCAAGGATTACGAGATCATCAACCGCGAGCTGACAAATTACGACGCAAATCTGGGAGCAAGACCGCAGATCATCGTCGCAACCAAGATCGATTCTCTCGACGATCCGAAACGGCTCGAGAAGCTTAAAAAACGGGCAAAGAAAGACGGCAAGTCGTTTTTCGAGATTTCGTCGGTCACGAATCTTGGCGTCAAAGATCTCGTCAATGCCGTGTCCGTCACACTCGACGAATTTAACCGCGACGAAGCGGAAGCCAAAGCCGCCGCCGAACGCGAACGCCGCGAAGACGTCACCGGCGACCTCTCTGAAGAAAGGAAATTAACCACAGTGGACACAGAGAGCACAGATAAAGAGCAAGAGAAACAAAGGGAAAAAAATAGAGAACTTTCGAAAGAAGCGGAACTATCCGAAACGGCTTAACAACTCTCTTTTTTCCTCTCCGTGCCCTCCGTGCCCTCTGTGGTAAAAATTCTTAAAGATCTTTAATGAAACGAATCGCATACTACGGTGGCAGTTTTGATCCGGTGCATAACGGGCATTTGGCGATCGCAAAAACGCTGCTTGAGCAGTTCCGGCTCGACGAATTCATTTTTCTACCGGCTTTCCACGCACCGCATAAAAAGCGTAATCAGCCGACATCGGCTTATGATCGCTACGCGATGCTCTGCTTGTTGACGGAAAACGAACAAAAGATCAGCGTATCGAAGATGGAGATAGAAATGCCTGAGCGTCCGTATTCGGTCGAGACGCTTACAAGTTTGAACGAAAAGTTCCCTGACGCCGATATCTTTTTCGTTATGGGAGCAGATTCGTGGATGGACATCACGACCTGGCGAGAGTGGGAAAACGTTTTGTCGCTGAGCAACCACATCGTCGTCACGCGGCCGGGTTATCCCGTTACTAATGAACACGTTACGGATGAGATCCGCTCAAGGATAGTAGATCTCCGGGAGGCGGAAACGCGAATCTTTGAGATAGAACATTCCGGCACAGAAGATCACCGTATCTACCATACCGATGCGGTCAACATCAATATTTCCGCGACCAACATTCGCGAAAAGATCAGAAGCAAAGACAGTTCGTGGCACAATGATGTGCCGATCGAGGTTGCAAATTACATCGAAAAATATCAGATTTATAACTAATGGAAGAAATTCAGGAAAAAACGCTTCAGCGTGAAGCCGTTAAAACAGAAACAGATACCGTTCCGACACCGTTCACCGACCTTGACGCCGATGTAAAACTCGCCATCCAGTGTGCGGCCGATAAAAAAGGTTTTGACATGGTCGTTCTCGACCTTCGCAAGATCGCCAGCTTTACTGAGTTTTTTGTCATAGCCAGCGGTGCCAATCAACGTCAGGTGCAGGCGATCGCCGACGAGATCAACGAAAAGCTCAAAAACGACCTGCGAACCAAAGCGATCCGTATCGAGGGTTACCGTTCCGCCGAGTGGGTTTTGCTCGATTACGGCGATTTCATCGTTCACATCTTCGACAAAGACGCCCGCGAAATGTACGACCTGACCCGCCTCTGGGGCGATGCGAAACGAGTCGCTCTGCCGTCGAACTTGTAGGATTTCCCGACGTTGCAACGCAAAGACCCCTAGATGCAAGGACGCAAAGATTATTTGGGCAACGGAAATAAAGACAGATAAATTCATGACTTTGCGTCTTTGCCCCTTCGCGACCGCGTTAAATCTCTTATTCCATGAAGTTCAAATTCATCTGGGTCGGCAAAACTAAGGACAAAAACTACAAGGCGTTGCAGGATGAATACCTGCAACGTCTTTTCCATTTTGTAAATTGTGAGGTCGTGGAGGTTAAAGACGGCGGCGGCAAATTGGACGAAGGGCAACGAATACTGCAAAAACTGAATCAGAGTTCATTCGTCTGTCTTCTAGATGTAATCGGCCGCGGTCTGTCGTCGCACGAACTTGCCGGCGATGTTGAAAAATGGCAGAACCGCGGGCTTAAGGAGATAACGTTTATCATCGGCGGAGCGGACGGCATCTCCGATGAGGTTGCGGCAAAGGCCGACAATAGGTTATCCTTGTCGTTTCTCACTTTTACGCACGAGATGGCTCGCGTCGTAATACTTGAGCAGTTATATCGGGCGTTTACAATTATTAAGGGTTTTCCGTACCAAAAATGAGCAAATCGAACCATAGCGAAATCAAAGAAAAGCTTCTCGCCGAGCGCGAACTGTTGATCGAAAAATTAAAGGGAAACGATCTCTCCGTTGATGATGCAGAAACACCTGATCCGGTCGATCTGGCTGTTCGCAACTACTCCAAGAACGTTATGCTCGCCGTCTCAGAGAACGAGAGCAAACAACTCGTATTGATCGATGAGGCTCTCGTCCGTATCGAAGACGAAGAATACGGCATTTGTCAGAATTGTCAGAAAGAAGTCAACCCGAAACGTCTCGCAGCGATTCCCTGGGCTCGCTATTGCCTCGACTGTCAGGAATTGCAGGAAAAGGGCTTACTCGACGAGGACTAAAGATTGAGCGGTCGGCTATGCTAAAAGCGCTCCGAAACTCGATCCTCTCAATCGTTTACCCGCAGGAATGCCGCGTCTGCTCGGATCCGGTCGAAATTATCACCGACGGCGTCGCTTGTTCAAATTGCTGGCGGTCAACCCACATCTTTACCGGCACCGAAATGCTCTGCAGTAAATGCGGGGCATTTTTTAATGCTGACGGCGTTCAAACCGAGATATTTTGCCACAAATGCGACGACCAGCATTTTGAAAAGGCCCGTGCCGTCGGCATCTACGAAAAGGCCCTCGCAGCCACCGCCCTCAACCTCAAACACGAATCGCACCTTCCCGATCGTCTTACCCCGAATATTATTGGATCGATCGAGCGATACGGCTTTTTAAGTTCGAATCTGATCGTTCCCGTTCCGCTGTCGCCCAAACGCCGTTTGGAGCGTGGTTACAATCAAGCGGAGATCATCTCGGGGATCATCACCAACCAGACCGGCATCAAACTGGACACGCAAAGCCTCGTCCGCAGCCGCAATACGCCGATGCACCGCGTCGCGATGGATAAGAAGGCACGTGAAATAACAGTGAAGAACGCCTTTGCTGTCACGCGTCCAAATCTGATCGCCGGCCAGTCGATCTTGCTCGTCGATGATATTTTCACCTCCGGAGCCACTGCATCCGCGTGTGCCAAGATCCTAAAGAAAAACGGCGCGGACATGGTGAATGTCTTCACCCTCGCCCGCGCTGTTTTGCACTGATCGAATTAACCTACGGCCTGTCCGTGTTAGGCACGGGAGTGTCGCCGGCCGCTCCGAATTGGGAAGCAAACAGCGAGCCGGTCGAGCTTTGAATCGCGTACCAAACGCCCGTCGATGGCCTGTAAACGGCGATGTCGTCACGCCCATCACCATCGTAGTCGCCGACGACCGGAACATCATTGTTTATTCCGAATGAGGTCGCCGCAAATGCACCGGTCTGACTTGCGAGCGAATACCACACCCCATTAGAAGGCCGAAAAACTATCGAATCAGACCTACCGTCGCCGTCGATATCTCCGGGCGAGGGAATATCTCCGCTCAGGCCGAACCGAACTACGCTGACCGCTCCATTCGCACTGCTCAAACGATACCAATTGCCGTCACTCGGCCTGAAGACGGCGATATCGACCTTGCCGTCTCCGTCGTAATCGTTTGCCACCGGAACATCTCCCGACGAACCGAACCGAATCGCCAGTAGATTGCCCGGGTTGGTCGAACGCCGGATCCACCAGGTTCCCGTGGACGGACGAAAGACAGCAAGGTCCGCGTTCGAATCGCCGTCGAAATCGCCCTGGGCTGGGATATCTCCAGCCAAACCGAATTCAGTAACGCTTACTGTATTTGTGCCACTACTATAGGAATACCAGACATTGGTCGACGGCCGAAAAACGGCTAAATCAGAGATACTGTCACCGTCGTAATCCTCAGACACGGGCGTGTCTCCGCCCAGCCCGAATTGCTGAATCTTTACCGTCCCATTTGAACTGTTATATGAATACCAAATTCCCGTCGATGGGCGAAAGACCGCAGTGTCCGTTTTAAGGTCTCCATCAAAATCCGCCGATGCACGCGCCCGCACGATCTTGTCGATCTGACCGTTGCCATACATAACATAATTCTCGGCATCTTCGTCTTCGCCAAATGAGGTAACGGTCCGTGGCGTGTCGAACAGCACCCGTGAGCTTAAGCTGTCGTAGAGAAAGATTTCGCCGGTGCAATAATCGCCATAAGTGTAAAAACCGTTGGGTAAACTACCGAGCAAACCGCGATAAACGTAACCACCGGTGATAGAACAGCGTCCGGCACTGTGATTGTACTCGAAGAGCGGCATGACGAAATTAGACGAAACGCAAAGTGTCGGATCAAGGTTCGTGCACGATGTTCCTTCATAGACACGCCAGCCATAATTGCCGCCGCCGGTCGCGATCCGGTTCACTTCCTCGACGGCACCCTGACCAACATCTGCCACCCAAATTTCGTTGTTGGCACCGCGGTCGAACGACCAACGCCACGGGTTACGCATTCCATACGTCCATATTTCCTGACACGTCGTTCCCGCCGTGGTCGAACCATTCGCGTTACACATTGCAGTTCCGGCACCTGTGAATGGATTCGTCGGAGGTATTAGATATGGCACCGATGATCCCTGCGGAATGTTCACGTCGATCCTCAGCAGTTTGCCAAGTAACAAAGATCTATTCTGAGCACGATTGCCCGGGTCATTCGCCGAACCGCCGTCACCCATCCCTATGTACATATAGCCATCCGGGCCGAATTCGACCATGCCTCCGTTATGGTTGCTGAACGGGTCGGGTACGGAAAACAGTATTCGTTCCGTCGAAATATCGCCGTTCGTATTGCCGGTGCCATCGAATGTGCGATATTCCGCTACCGTATTTGCTCCACCGGCAGCGGCCGTATAATTTACAAAAAATCGTCCATTCGTCGCGAACTGCGGGTGAAATGTCAGCCCTAGGAGTCCACGTTCGTCACCCGTCGATCCGGGAATAGTGATCTTTGAACTCAAATTGATGAAATCGGTCGGGGTCGTTGCTCCCGGGCTAAAATACCTGATCAATCCGGCCTGTTGGACGATAAATATGCGTTTCGAACCGTCCTTTGCGCTCCGCAACAAGATCGGCCGAGCGACCACGCCCGTCGGTGCGAACGTCTGCAATCGATTAGTGAACGGAGCAGGAACTCCTTGCCCAAAAACATTTCCAGCGACCAAAGCGAGGCTCGATATCAATAAAACAACAATACCTGTTCTTTTCATTATTTCTCCCGGATCGAAATTATCTTAACAATTAGACGGTGACATTCATGCAAAAGTTGATTTTGCGGAAATGAATTCCGAGTAAACGAGACGGAGGGTTGAAACTTGTTTTTCCTTGTCTTTAATTGTACAGATTTCGGCGCCCAAATTGCAATTGTTTTATAGGCGGTACTTCACCCTCTTTCCGCGCAGCGTATCGTCTTCATTATCAACGTTTTGCAGGCGCATGGTGACGTCGGCGGTCATTTGCAGGTCACTTCGGTCGCCATTCAAAAAATGAAAATATCCGGCCGCAGCGATCATCGCGGCGTTGTCTGTCGATAGATGTTTTGACGGAAAATACACCGGCAATCCGAGCCGAACCGCAGCGAGTTCCGCCGCTTCTTTCAAGGCGAGGTTACACGCGACGCCGCCGGCGACGATCAATGTTTTCGGCTGGAGTTCGACCGCCAGTTTTTCCATCGTACCGACCAGAGCTTTGACAACTGCCGCCTGAAAGCTCGCCGCAAGGTCCTTTATCGCCTGCGTCGGCTCTTCGTTTTCACCGAGCGGGACGATATTGTTCTCGCGAACGTACCTCGCGACCGCCGTTTTGAGTCCGCTGAAACTCATATCCGGCCGACCGTCCGAGATCTTAGCCTGCACGAACTTCACCGCTTTCGGGTCACCTTCGCGAGCGATCCGTTCGATGATCGGGCCGCCGGGATAACCGAGCCCGAGCATCTTCGAAACCTTGTCGAAAGCCTCGCCGGCGGCATCGTCGCGGGTTCGCGAAACTACCTTATAATTACCTTCCGACGGCACGTGAAAAATATTTGTGTGACCGCCGGAAACGATAAGAGCGAGTGCGGGATATTCGACCGCGGGATTTTCGAACGCGACGGAGTAAACGTGCCCCTCGATATGATTAACCCCGACAAATGGAATATCGCATGCCCACGCCAGCGATTTCGCGTAGCAAACACCGACGAGCAAACTGCCGATCAATCCCGGTCCTTGCGTCACGGCGATCGCATCGATATCGTCAAGTAAGACCTTCGCTCGCTCGAGTGCCTCAGCAATTATCGGCTCGATCTTTTCAAGGTGTTCCCGCGAGGCAAGTTCCGGCACGACGCCGCCCCACGGTGCGTGCATCGCGATCTGAGACGAGATCACCGACGAAACGATCTCCCGCCCGTCTCTCACGACCGCCGCCGCCGTCTCATCACACGAACTCTCAATTCCCAAAACCAGCATATTTATAGGTTATCAGAGTCCAGCGAAAATCGTTGACTCGCCGGCCATACAAAGCCGCTCACAACCATCTCGCCAACAGGCGAATGCGTAATTCCGAACTAACGCGTAAAATAAGATAAAGGCCGTTTACGACCAGTTTGAAACAGTTTTTAACCCAAAGCCTCAAAGAAAGAACTCGGTGATCTCCAACCTTTGCGACTTTGCCTCATTGCAATTTTGCGTTAAATTGCTCTAGCGTTTGAATATGAAAGACCGTCTCAACAAAACCGAATATCTCCGATTTCTCTCCTGCCCGAACGAGTTTTGGCTGAAGGCGAATATGCCTTTGCTGTTTAAGATCGAGGAAACGCTTGAATATCAGCATTTAAGGCAGCAAGGCTACGAGGTCGAGCGATACGTAAAAATGCTCGAACGTTTTCAGCCTTCTGACGAAAACGCCGTCGATTTTCAGCGCGTTTTCCAAACCAACGAACTCTACGCCCGCTCTGATGCCGTCATTACCGATCGATCGTCGTCGAACATCGACATTTACGAGATCAAGGCATCGGCGTCGGTGAAACCGGAGCATCTTGACGACGTCGCCTTTCAGAAAGTGACAGCCGAACGAAGTGGTTCCGTCGTGCGAAACTGCTATGTCATCACGATGAACGGCGAATACCTCCGATCCGGCGAGATCGATCCCGAGCAGCTTTTTGTCATCAACGACGTCACCGACGTGATCGCGATGATGATACCGGACGCCGAACGCCAGATCGTCGCCGCCCGTGCCTACGCCGACTCCGAACCGATACCTTCGCTCATCGAATATTGCGCGGATAAAAAACTCGAATGTAGCTACATCAAGCTCCACTTCCCCGATCTGCCGGAATACACGGTCTTCGACATTGCCTTCCTAAAGAACGACAAACGCCGCGAATTGCTTTCGCTCGGTGTCGTCGCGATCACCGATGTTCCCGGGGATTTCGCTCTATCAAAAAAACAGCGTGCGCAGATAGATGCGGCAAAGGCGAACACGATCGTCATCGAACACGAAAAGATCGCCGAGCGCATGGATTCGTGGGCATATCCGCTGCATTTTCTCGATTACGAAACCTTCGCCTACGCGATACCGCAATTCGACGGCATCAGGCCTTTTCAGCAGATGTGCTTCCAATATTCTCTCCACACGATCGACCGGCCGGGCGATGAACCGCACCACGAACAATTTCTCTCGCACGGGGACGACGATCCGCCGCGAGCTCTCGCAGAAAGCCTCAAACAGGCAATGGCGGGCG
>JAYSZT010000116.1:0-10501 GCA_043737915.1 Acidobacteriota bacterium | reverse complement strand
TGCGGAATTCACGGCGATGGAAACTCGGGCGGCTGCAATCCCGTGGACATTTTCGCCCGTCCTCGATGCCGGCCGACAGCCGGTATGGCCGCGTTTTTGGGAGACGTTTGGTGAAGATCCCTACTTGATAAAGGTCATGGGCACGGCTTTTGTTCGCGGTATGGAAGGCAATGATGTCAGCAGTGAAAAGCACGTCGCCGCCAGTCTGAAACACTATGTTGGGTACGGCGTTCCGTTAACGGGACGGGACCGAACGACGGCGTTGATCCCGGAAAATATGCTGCGTGAATATCATCTGCCCCAATTTAAGGCCGCGGTCGATGCCGGTGCAAGAACCGTAATGGTCAATTCCGCAGAGATCAATGGGACGCCCGGCCATATCAACAAATATTTGTTAAATGACGTTTTGAAAGATGAGCTAAAGTTCGACGGGTTCATCGTTTCGGATTGGGAAGACATTAAAAAACTCGTCACCCAGTGGAAAGTCGCCAAGGACGAAAAAGAAGCGACGATGATGGCAATCAACGCCGGTATCGATATGAGCATGGTGCCGACGGGTTACAATTTTAGTGACATGCTGATCGAGCTCGTCAACGAAAAGAAAGTTTCGATGGCGAGGATCGATGACGCCGTGCGGCGCATATTGCGGGTGAAGTTTGAACTCGGATTGTTCGAAAATCCAATGCCGAGCTCCGCTGCGAAGAACAATTTTGGCAAGCCGGAATACGTGCAAGCCAGTCTTGAGGCGGCACGTGAATCGTTGACTCTGCTCAAAAACGATGGAAACGTACTTCCACTCGGCAAAGACAAGAAAGTTCTTGTGACGGGTCCGACCGCTGACTCGCTGATCTCTCTCAATAATGGTTGGACCGGTGTCTGGCAAGGTTCTGACGAAGCCCTTTACCCGAAAAATAAACTGACGATCAGGCAGGCGATCGAGGCTAAGGTTGGTAAGACCAATTTTACCTTTAAGCAAGGTACTCGCATCGGTCGGGCCCCGGACTCGCCGGCAGCGACAACGCCGACTAACGTCGATGAGGAAGTGAACGTTAAGGAGGCGGTTGACTCGGCAAAGGATGCTGATGTCGTGGTGCTCTGCCTCGGCGAAGGCTCGTATACAGAGACTCCCGGAAGCATTACTGATCTAACACTGCCGGAAACGCAGTTAAAGTTCGCCGAAGCGATGATCGCGACGGGCAAGCCAATAGTTCTGGTTTTGGTAGAGGGCCGTCCGCGAATAATTAGTCGTATTGCGGACAAAGTTCCGTCGATTCTGCTGTCATTGAATCCGAGCAACGAGGGCGGACGAGCCATCGCGGATGTTTTGTTCGGCGATTACAATCCTAATGGCCGACTCCCGTTCACCTATCCTCGTAACCCGAATAATTTGATCACTTACGATCACAAATTGTTTGAGACCGAGGAAACTGCATTCGGCAATACCGCGAATAGGGCACAGTTCGATTTTGGGACAGGTCTGAGCTACACGACGTTCGACTACAGCAATTTGAAACTATCGTCGAGCACAGTTCCGATGAATGGCGAGATCACGGTCAGCGTCGACGTCAAGAACAGTGGAAAGCGGGCAGGAAAGGATACGGTTATCGTGTATGTTCGGGACGAGGTTGCGACGCTTGTGCCTGCGGGTAAACGCGTGCGGCGGTTCGCAAAGATATCTCTCGAACCGGGACAGAGCAAAACTCTCAAGTTCACGCTGCGGCAAGACGATCTGTCGTTTATTGGATCAAACAATAAGGCCACGATCGAACCGGGAGATTTCACGGTAATGATCGGCGGGTTGAGCGGAAGCTTTAACCTTAAGTAGGCAAAGTTCCTGAACTAAAATGGGAAAGTCCGGTGCGACTGATCTGTCGCACCGGACGTTCCACCTTTTCCTATTTACTCGGAGTATCGGATGAAAAAGACTCACGTTTTCGCGTTTTTGCTTATATTTTTTGCTAATCATGCATTATCCCAGAGCGTGGCTCAGAAGAGGGCGGACCGGATGGGTGCCGGGATGAACGTATCCTATCTTGACAACTGGTGGAACGGTACAAAAGATCTGCATTATTCCGATTTTGCCAAACCCGAAGAGGCGGCAAAACGTGAGAAAAGGTTTGCCGATATTGCAAAGGCGGGATTTAAGACCGTAAGAATTCCGATATGCTTTAGTGCCTGGATGCAGCTGAAACGTCCGTACGACTGGGACAACCCAAAAGGACTTGAGATGGCAGACCTATTCGTCAAGTGGGCGTTGGCAAACAACCTGAACGTGATCATCGACCTGCATCATACGGAATTTGACGGAAAGGAACCGGATGCGGCAAACCCTGAGCGACTCGTCAATCTGTGGCTGCGTATTGCCGAACGATACAAGAAGTCCGATCCCGAAAAGGTGTTCTTTGAGTTGAGGAACGAACCACACGATATGCCCGCCGAGACCTGGCGTTGGCAGGCCGAGCAGATGATCAAGATCATCCGCGAAACGGCACCGGGTCATACGCTGATCGTCGGATTTCACGACTGGAACGGACGCCAAGCGATGCTCGACTCCCGGCCGTTTTCGGATAAAAATATTATCTACACGTTCCACTACTACGATCCTTTCCTGTTTACACATCAGGGCTCGACTTGGTCCGGTACTGAGGGAATCGAGGAGGTCAAGCTCCTACCGTTCCCAGCCGTGAAAGAAAAAATGCCGAGTACGCCAAAGAACGCACAAGGAAAGTGGGTCGAGAAACTGATCGCTTCCTACCCCGATGATTCGAAGGCAGAGAAAATGCTCAAGGACTTGAAAGCGGCAAAAGACTGGTCGATAAAGAATAAAGTGCCGATATTTGTCGGCGAATTTGGCTCATATTCTGCGGCAGCAAATCCCGACGATCGGTGTCGGTATGCGGAGGTTGTGTACTCGGCACTCGGTAAAATGCAGATCCCGAACGCGTGGTGGGAATGGGACGGCGGGTTTAATATGTTTAAGCCAGGCACGACCGAAGTCTCGGATTGTATGCGCAAGGCGTTAGACCTGTATAATACTCAAAAATAAACGTTAATTCCGGTATACCTGCGGTCGATCGAAATTCTTCATGTATAGATCCATTATTCGAACTCTTTTCATTTCTGTGGTCATCCTTTCGGCGATCGTGACGGTCTCCGCACAAGATCTGCAAACGTCGCGTCGCGACCTTATGCCTGTACCGGCGAACGTCCAGTGGAAAACCGGGCGTTTGACCGTCGACCGCACTTTTTCGGTCGCGCTTACCGGTAAGTCCGATGGTCGTTTACGAGATTACGTTGATCGAGTATTGCGGCGGCTCGAGGGAAGGACGGTGTTGGAACTTTCACGCGTTCTTGCGACCGAACCCTCGAACGCAAAACTCCCCTCGAACGCAAAACTCATAATAGAGACCCAATCAACCGGGAACGCGATACCGAAGCTCGGCGACGATGAATCCTACAGTCTGGAGATCACGGACAAACAGGCAAAGCTGACCGCACCAACAACCGTCGGAGCTATGCGCGGCCTCGAAACATTGCTGCAATTGCTTACCGGCGACAAAGACGGATTTTATCTGCCGGCTGCACAGATAAATGACAAGCCTCGATTTGTTTGGCGTGGGTTGATGATCGACTCAGCAAGGCATTTTCAGCCGATGGACGTTCTGCGGCGAAATCTGGACGCGATGGCGGCCGTGAAAATGAATGTGCTCCACTGGCATTTGACGGAGGATCAAGGCTTTCGTGTCGAGAGCAAGAAGCTGCCGGAACTGCATCAAATGGGTTCGGACGGTAACTTTTACACCCAGGGCGAAATACGAGAGTTGATCAAATACGCAGCCGATCGCGGCATACGTGTTATGCCCGAATTCGATATGCCCGGCCATGCGACCGCCTGGCTTGTGAGCCATCCCGAGATCGCCAGCGGTCCCGGCCCGTATACTATCGAACGCAAATCAGGCATCTTCGATCCAACACTGGACCCGACCAACGAGAAAACGTACAAACTCCTAGAGATCTTCTTCAAAGAAATGTCGGCTCTCTTTCCCGACGCTTACATGCACATCGGCGGCGACGAAAATGAGGGAAAACAGTGGGCCGCGAACGCCAAAATACAGGCGTTTATGAAGAAAAATGGCTACAAGGATAAGCACGAGCTCCAGACATATTTCAACACGCGGATCCTTAAGTTTCTGCAAAAGAACGGCAAGATAATGATGGGATGGGACGAGATCTTTCAGCCTTCACTGCCGAAGGACGTAGTCATTCACTCGTGGCGTGGTCAAAAGGCACTGGCTGATGCCGCAAAGCAGGGATTTTCGGGAGTTTTGTCGAACGGATATTACATAGATCTAATTTTTCCGGCTTCCCAGCACTATGTTGTCGATCCTGTGCCGGTCGACACGACGCTGAGTGCGGACGAACGGCAACGGGTTCTCGGCGGCGAGGCGACGATGTGGAGCGAATGGGTTTCGCCCGAAACGATCGATTCGCGCATCTGGCCACGTACGGCCGCGATAGCTGAACGGTTGTGGTCGCCGCGTGAAGTTAACGAAGTCGATGATATGTATCGCCGGCTCGATGTTATCAGCACCCAACTAGAAGAGCTTGGCCTAACCCATCGTCGGAATCAGGCCATGATGCTCCGGCGGCTGACCCAGAAAAGCGATATTTCCGATCTCCAGACGCTAGTCTCCTTGATCGAGCCGGTCAAGGAATATAAACGGTATCGACAACGTCCGCAAACGATGCTTTCTCCATTGACAGGCCTAGTGGACGCAGCTCAGCCTGATGCTGACGGAGCTCGCCGATTCAACCGAATGGTCAGCGAGGCTCTTGCCGAAAAGGGAACTGTCAAAAACGTCGCAGCGATACGTGAGACACTCACACGATGGCGTGACGTCAGTCGTTCGCTCCAGCCGTTGATCGATAGGTCGCCTGCCCTCGCCGAAGCGAAACAGCTTGCGAAAGACCTCGACGATCTGTCTGCGATCGGGCTCGATGCCCTGTCATATATCGAGCTCGGATCGACGCCTCCGAATGGATGGCGTGACGGAAGGGTGAACGATCTAAAGGGAATCGCTAAACCTAAGGCTGCACTGGAATTGCAGGTCGTCGATAGCATTAAGAGACTTGTCGAACGAGCGGGCGGAAATTAGACCTCACGACAGGAAAATTAGGTTAACCCAATTTTATGAGTAGTATCAATAACGTTCTCGATAGACGCGAGTTTTTAACGGCGATCGGCGGCGGGGTTGTCTCACTTTCACTCGGAAAGGTTGCCTTCGGGCAAACTACCGCTTTAGCCGGTTCAGGCGATCTTACGCTTTACGTTGGCACCTATACGTCCGGCACCAGTACTAGCAAGGGAATCTATTCATATCGGTTCAACAAGGAAACCGGTGAACTAGTTTTTAACGAACTGACAAGTGGCGTAGCGGATCCGTCGTTTGTGGTGGTCGACAAGGCGCATAAGTATCTCTATTCAGTTAACGAAACCGTCGAGTACGAAGGCAAGAAGAGCGGAGCGATAAGCTCATTCGCCATTGACCGCAAGGCCGGCACTCTTACTCTTCTGAACAAGCAGCCGAGTCTGGGCGGAGCCCCGTGCCACCTGACGATGAGTGCGGATAGCAGATTCCTGCTGGTCGCAAATTATGTCGGCGGAAATGTCGCGGTATTTCCAGTCGGCAAAGACGGAAAACTTGGTGATTCGGTTGACGCCGAGCAGCACATCGGAACCGGCCCAAATACTGATCGCCAGACGTCGGCCCACGCTCACTCGATCAATCTGGATCGAAATGATCGGTTTGCCGTCGCGTGCGATCTGGGAGCTGACAAGTTATTTATCTATGCCTTCGATAAAACGACGGGCAAGTTGACCCCAAATGCCGCTCAACCGTTTTTTAGTACTCGGCCGGGAGCCGGGCCGCGGCATTTTGTGTTTCATCCGAACGGCAAAACAGCGTTTGTGATCAACGAATTAAGTTCGAGTATTTCTACCCTCGCGTACAATGAAAAGCTGGGAACATTGACGGAGCTACAGACGATCAGTTCGTTGCCCGACGGTTGGTCGGGGTCAAACTCTTGTGCGGATATTCATATTTCTCCGAACGGCCGTTTTGTTTACGGTTCAAATCGCGGACACGACAGCATCGTCTGTTATCGATTCGACAAGCGAACAGGAAAACTTGAACTGGTTGGTCACGTACCGACGCAGGGCAAGACGCCGCGAAACTTTGCGATCGATCCGTCGGGTAAGTTTTTGCTCGCGGCGAACCAGAGATCCGATTCGATCGTCATATTTCGGATCGAGCAGGCTACCGGAAAGCTTTTCCCTACCGGAAAGTCCGTGAGCGTACCAGCTCCCGTCTGTCTGCGTTTTGCATAGATCCGAAAGCCAGCGTGTCAGACTCGTTCCATCGGATCTTTTCACCGATCCGGCGAAGAGCGTTAGCAACATCAGTAAATCACAAGCCCGAAGTCTATCAGCCCCAAGCCTCCGCTGCCCGCCGCTGAGCTGATTCAATAACTGACAAAAAACGCGCGAAAAGTGTACGAAAATGACGCCAAAAGTGTCATATTTTGGCTCAAAAGTGCACGATTTTTGACGTATTTTTGCGCCAGGTCAATTTTTTTGATCCCCGCTTTGATCATTTCGGGCGCACGGCATTATTCCAGTGCCTGGTTCCGCCCTGCGCATCGCCGTTAAGTACGCCGTTGATGACTCCAATCAACAGATTCGATCGTGAAAAATACGTCAAAGCGGGAAAAATACGTCAAAGCGCGAAAAATACGTCAAAGCATGAAAAATACGTCAAAGCGTGAAAAATAGGGTTTCAAAGCGGGTCGCGACTTGATAAGTTTTTATTAGGCACAGGCGAAAAGGAGAACTAAATTTATGAAAGCAGATTGGGAAGAAGTTAAAAACGGCGACGTGCTGCCGCAGCATGCAGGAATACACGTTTCAATGAACACCGATGGAAACATCGTTATGGGCCGCGTGACCTACGAGATGTTGAAAGCTCCGCCGGCGTTCAACATATATTTTGACAAGGCCAATAAACGCATCGGGCTCAAGCCGGCCTCGCTCTCGACCCGCAATGCCTACCCGGCTCGCGTTTCAAACTGCGCCGGAGCAAAGATGGTTCGTGGCCTTCGCTTGATGCGCGAGCAACGGATCGTCATCACCCACACCCTCGAATTCCCCGACGCCGACATCGACGAAGACGGCATCCTAGTCCTCGACCTCCGCACCGCCGTCCCCTCAAACCGAGCCCGAGCCGCCGCCGCCGCCCGCCGCCTGAGTCAAAACAACGGCAAACGCTAGATCAGCAAAGCCCAGGCCCGAAAGCGATCAGGGCGCTTTCGTCCGCCGATCGATGTTTTTATTTGAGATTTGGTGTTTCTTCGCCTAGCATATTAAAGGACCTCAGGCATCAGTCCTTTCTGTCTGCGTAGAGCGTACGTTGACTGCGGGGTATTGGAGAACGAAGATTTCGGTTGTTTATAAGGATAATAGTATTTGGCTGTCGGGTATTCTTGGGATACGGGACGGAAATTAACAAGGAGATGAAACAATATGGAGCGGAAGACGGCGGAGGATTATCCTCAGGAGTTGTTGGATCTATTTCATGAGTACCAGCATGGTGATATTGATCGGCGGGCGTTTTTGCGGGATGCGGCGCGGTTTGCGGTGGGTGGGCTGACGGTGGCGGCGATATTTCAGGGTCTGTCGCCGAACTACGCTTGGGCGCAGACGGTGAAGCCGGACGATAAGGAGATCAAGGTCGGGTACGAGACGGTGCAGTCGCCGGACGGGAACGGGTCGATCAAGGGTTATCTGGCACGGCCGGTGAAGGGCAAAAAGCTGCGAACGGTGCTGGTGATCCACGAGAATCGCGGGCTTAATCCGTATATCGAAGATGTCGCACGGCGCCTCGCGAAGGCGGGCTACATGGCGTTCGCACCGGACGGGCTGACGTCAGTCGGCGGTTATCCGGGCGATGACGAGAAAGGTGCGGCGGCGTTTCGCAAGGTTGACGGGATGAAGATGACGGAGGATTTCGTCGCGGCGGCAAAGTGGCTGAAGGCGAGGCCGGACAGCAAGGGCAAGCTCGGCGCGGTCGGATTCTGCTTCGGCGGGGGAATGGTCAATCAACTCGCGGTACGGCTCGGCAAAGAGATGAACGCGGGCGTTGCATTCTACGGACGCCAGGCCGGTGTTGCCGATGTGCCGAAAATTTTTGCACCGCTGATGTTCCAATACGCGGGCAACGACGAACGCGTAAATGCCGGCATCGCGGTTTACGAAGCGGCGCTGAAAGAGAACAAGAAAAAGTTCGAGACGTTCACATACGAAGGCAAACAACACGGCTTTCACAACGACACGACGCCGAGATTC
The DNA here is from genome assembly GCA_043737915.1 of Acidobacteriota bacterium. Lineage (GTDB taxonomy): Bacteria > Acidobacteriota > Blastocatellia > Pyrinomonadales > Pyrinomonadaceae > OLB17. Next base: position 2,100 of record JAYSZT010000116.1, on the reverse strand, counting down.
GACGCCGAATCCGCCAAACTCGCGTGGGAGCGGACTTTGGGTTTCTTCAAGAAGAACCTGAAATAGCCGGCGAGTTCGGTTCGCAAGTCGATACTGCCGCAAACTCTGCAGGATCGTCAGGGCAGAGTTCGCGGAGTTCGAGGAAAGAAAATCCAGAACCGGATAGCGATTGCTACCGGTTCTGACTTCTTGGGGCGAACAATTTCTGGTCGACGGCGGTGTTGTGTTTCACGCTTTTTAGCGTCGTGACGACGTTACCAGCGCCGACGTTGTAGCTTTCAGATCTGAAGGCGACCATGACATTATCGACAGGGCGGTAATCGTCGAACGTGGTCGAATACGCGATTTTTTGATCGCTGGTGCTGGAGTTGAGGAGTCCTTCGTGTTTGCGGAGCAGGAACGTTTTCGTCGAGTAGAAATCGGTATACGCCGAACCATTATTAGGCGTGAATTCGACGACGTAACACTCGTCGTCGCCAACCTTCGCAAGGCGTTTGACCTCCACCTTTTTGAATAGCGTTTTATAATCGAGAATGCCGTAAAAAGCCGACGAAAGCTTGGCGTCGTCGAGCCGCTTGCCGGTGTATTTCTCCGCCGGAGCGAAGCTATAACTCTCCTCGCCGCCGGTGCGGTCGAAATATTCCCAGCCGGTCGCGATCGTTTTACCCAGCGCCGTCATCGTCGTTTCGGTTGCCGTCATACCCGGAGCTTTAGAGTATATCGTGCCGTTTGCCTGCACTCCCTGATTCTCAAGGTCGGCGTCAAATGTTGAAACGCGGGTGGTCAATTTTCGCCAGTTCGCCTCGCCGCCCGAGGCATCGATCGCTTTTTGCATGAGTTCGTCGGCGGTTATCGTGAACGCGGGTTTTGTGGATGCGTCGGCGAGCTTGAATTCGAATACGCCCTCGGGCTGGGTGACGGCGACGGCTGTTAGCTTTCCGGCGGCATCGCGTTTGGCGTTGAGAAAATACGTCTCAGGCAGTGGTGCGAGTGCAAAGCTGCCATCGGTTTTTGGCGTAAGCTGATACGGCTGCTGGCCGGGGAGGTTAAAGGTAATTTTGCCGTCAGCTTCTTTGATCTCGATCACCGCGTCGGCGCTGCCGGGCGGGGTGTATTTGCCGATCAAGTCCTTAGCCGCGGTAGGCGTTGATGGCGAAGTGGCTGGTTTGACAACGTTGCCGTCGGCGGCGATGCGGGGCAAGGTATAATCGCCCTGCGGCTGTTTCAGATACATCTCGGTCGCGTCGCCCTGTTCGGGGCTGAATTTCACCGAAAAACCATCCGGAGCACCTTCCAGCTTGAATTGCCGAGGCGCCGTTCGGACGAGCTTGTAGTTCGGCTGACCGGGGACGGATAGGAACATATCATCGCCGACGATCTTTACCTCCACGTCAGTATTTGCAGCGGCGAGGCGATATTTACCTGCCATCAACTGCATCGTTTTGAGTGGTAACTTCTCCGCTTCATTTTTTGGCTCGCCGAGAATGTTTGACCATATGAGCGGCATTATGTCGGTACCGATGCTCGACGCGGTGACGTTCGTGAGCAGGACGAAACCGAGCTTTTTTTCCGGTATCATGGCGACCATCGAATTAAAACCGTCAATATTACCACCGTGCTGGACGACCCTGAGGCCTTTCCAATCTTGCAGAAACCAGCCGAAACCATAGCTTGACGTTCCGCCGATCTTCATCTGCGGTTTGAGCCATTCCTCGTAGCCTTTTTCGGAAACGAGACGTTTGCCGTTCGCGGTACCGCCGTTCATGACGAAGCGTAACCATTCGGCCATGTCGCGGGCACTCGAATTTATCGAACCGGCAGGTGCGACCTGATCGATGTCGCGAAACGGCTTTTTCTCCGTTACTTTGGTGTCGAAATTGTAGGCGTAGCCGAACGAGAAATCCTTTGCCTTTTTCATCTCAACGAGCGACATCGTGCTGTTTTTCATGCCGAGCGGTGCGAATATGCGTTCCGGCACGAACTTTTCCCAGGGCTTTTTCTGCACATTGGCGACGATCTCGCCGGCGGCAGCGAACATAATATTTTGATACTGAAATTTTTCGCGAAGTTTTGCGGTCGGCTTGGCTTGGGCGGTGACCT
>JAYSZT010000115.1:0-4718 GCA_043737915.1 Acidobacteriota bacterium | reverse complement strand
CAGTGGGCCAGATCGAAGCGGGCTTGAACAAAGCGGTCAAGGCAAAAAACCCTGAGGCTGAGGCCAGGGTAACCAGCACCGAGGTCCAAAACCAGTTTTACGTGGATTACAAGTTTTCCTGTACAAATTGCGTGATGGAATTCAAGGATGGCGAGCGGCACCTTGTCCCCTCGTTGGAAGGGTATGGGACGGTGACTCTGAACGAAAAGATGCAAAAGTGGAAGTTCTCCAGTATCGTCCTCGTCTCTCCGGGCATCGGCCAAGTGGTCTACCAAAGCGACCATATCTTTTAGACCCGAGGCATGGGCGGCATGGGAATGTAAACCGGAGCACGGACACTCCTGTCCGTTCCCCGCAACCAGCCCGCACGAAAGTAACGGCTAAACGTCAATTGACAAAAAGGCTTCGTCTAGCAATAGGCGAAGCCTCTTCAAATCCAAAAATGAAAAGTAACTCAGAAAAACCAAGAAAGCTAACCGGAACAGAGCCGCTTGCTCGATATATTTCGGAACATAAACGTCTTGGGAACCTTTTAAGTTTTGTATTAGCTCTCGCCGCAACCATTGATAACAATCCGAAAATCGCGATGCGGGCGCTCGCAGACGTTGACAAAAAAGGAGGTGAAAATGAACTCGAAGAACAGCTTAAAAAAGCCGACCAGGAAGGTGCAGTCTCTGCATTTGGTGGTCATTTTCACTTAGTAAAAGACATGCTCGTATGTAGGGCAGTGGATAATTATCTGTGTTATGTTACGGACCTGCTGTCTGCGATTTTTCGGAAGAGACCGGAAACTCTAAAATCTAACGATCAAATTCGATTGGATCAAGTTCTCGCACACGATGACATGGACGCATTGATTTCTTTCATCGCTGACAAAAAAGTTAACGAACTGGCCTACCAAAGCATGGTAGATCTAAAACGATATCTGAAAGAACGGCTTGGATTCGATTTGTTTAAGAATGAAGAACAGGAAAACGAGATAATTCGCGCAGTCTTAATAAGGAACCATTTAGTTCACACTCGTGGCCGAATAAGCGAAAAACTTTTGAAAACGTATTCTGACCCAAAATTGGAGGTGGGCGACGAAATTAAACTTGGTACCAGCGAAACTTTCGATATTATCCTTTCCTTACTCGGAAGCGCGGAATCAATCGACGTTGCGGCGAGTTCAAAATACGGTTTGCCTACCACCGCGATCGAGTTCTGGGAACCGTTTTCATCGATCAGACCAAAAAAGATTAAATCCAACCTAGCCTGACCAACTTGTATTTACGAGAAGAGTGTCACGAGAAGGATGACCGAGTCGTGCCTGCGATCTAAAGCTATTCGGGACCCGGTATCTGACCCGCGATACTTGGACGTAAACTCCCGCAATTGCGGTTGCGCACTTGAAAGCCCATGTTTGCGGGCTTTTTTATTTTGCAGTTGGGGATATCATGTTGGGGATGGCGGCGGTTATTTGCGGGTAATAGAACGGGGTCTGGTAATAGAACGGGGTCTGGCCCGCTTTTCTGCAATAGTTGAGCCCCCGAAGCGGACGCTCTGTCTTTAGCCTCACGTGGAGTCCCGATGAGCCGCGAGCGGAACGTGGGGTTTGGGGTTAAGGCGGCACCGAATATCCGAGCGTGTGGAAACTGCGATATTGCGATACAATGTCGGCAAAGAATTTACTCCGCAGGAGCCTATCAGTTTATGTCCAATCAAAGCATGGCGCCGGTCCAATTAGAGTATTCCGATTATTTCGCATTTCCGAGGGAAGACCAGTACCCCTCGATCACAGTTCGGACGGGCGGGAAGCGGCGCTTCTCCTTCTACGGTTTTTTGAACGCGAAATATGTTCTTGAGCCGCAGGTGCCGTATTTTTTTAAAACCGAATTGGTCTCCCACGGGGGCGGGCTGTTCGAGGTCAGACTTACGGGAAAAGAGGAGGCCGGAGGCTGCTGGCTCAGCATCTACGACGAAGAGAGCATGACCAACTCGGTCGGCGATGTTTATGTCCGGGTCTATCCGCGGAAAACACTCCACGTAAATATCTTCCTTGTGCGGGACGGAAGCGGCCAGTGGCCGAGGACGAGTATGTTGGCGGCGATCCAGCAGCTCAAAAAGATCAACGACTTTTTGAGACCGCAGACTGGACTAAAATTAGTTCCGCACATCACCGACGGATTCAGCATTGATCAGGACACCAGCTCGGTGCCTAATATGTCCAGCGAGTTGGAAGCAGCGGTCTGGGCCGAGATGAAGGAGAATTCCAGACAATTCGATACGTCACCCAGCCATCTCAATCTGTATATCCTCCGCAATTGGAGCGTTAGAGATCTGTGCGTCGGCGGCCGATGCGAGAAACAGGTCATCGGTACCGCTCCCATCGGCGGCCGTCATTCGATAGTCGAGGACCTGACGGACCCAACCGAGTTCGGCAACGTGATCGCCCACGAATTGATGCACAGCATCGGAATGACGCACAACGACGATCGCGGCGAACTCGCCCTAATGTATTCGTCCTCCTCAGGCGGCCAACAGATCTTCCCAGAAGACATCCTCGAAGCCCGCGGCGAGCCATAATTGGATGGCCAGAGCCAGCAAAGGTGTCAGGCCTGCGATTCTTGGATAAAAGCCCGTGTTTGCAGGCTTTTTTGGGTTTTGGGGGTTGGTTGAGGGAATACTGAATAGCGAATGGTGAATATCGAATAAAGAAGATCGAGCGGTCATCAATTCCCTGCTTACATTGGCGAATTAGCGGCTTGCCGTCGCCAAATAACGCTCTACATCGGTGAAATAAGGGCTTACATCGGCAAAAACCCACTTACATTTGTGGATGTAAGGCCTTTCATCGGCTAAATAACGGCTTACATTCGCAAAAACCCGCTTACATTTGTGGGTGTAAGGTCTTACATTCGCGAAATAACAGCTTACATTCGTGTGGGAAGAATGGGGCCAGGCCTACGATATTATCACTTTACTTGGCTTTGCGGGCGGAGATCAGTTGTTTGACCATTGTGTCGGCCGTTTCGGTGTAGTCCTTTTTATATTTTGACAACAACTCTTTGCGGGTAGGCGTTTTGCCTTTTGCTTGACCGGCCCAGAGGACAGTGAGCGTCGAATACGGCGGCAAGATCAGGCCTACCGCGTTGTAGAAATTTGCGATCCCGCCGATCACGCTTTGTGCTCCGTCCGAATCACCGGTGACGACGATGCCGGCGGCCTTGCCCTCAAGGCCTGACGGTTTACCTTTCATCACTTGGTCTTGGAGTTCATCGAGGCGTTCGATGACGCGCTGCATTAGCGATGACAGATTGTTCCACCAGATCGGCGTTGCAAAGATGATTATGTCCGCCGCTAGAATCTGCTTAAGGACACCGGGCCATTCGTCGCCCTCGCCCATTTCCGAATAGGTTCCCGGAGGGATATTTAGCTCAGCCAGCCGGACGATATCGACCTCGACTTTAGCTTTGACCAATTTCTTTGCCAGAAATTCAGAGAGCGTCAGCGTGTTTGATAAACCGTCTTTTTTCAACGTCGCGAGTAATATTAGCGCCTTCATATGAACAGACTTTAGCACGCGGACGCAACCGGTTGTGTTATCAACCACACGTCCGCCGCTTCGTAGGGGAAGGGCCTGCAGTCGGCGGCGTTTGCTTGGGAATTAGAGGTGTGTTACTTTTTTTTCTCTCGACTATTGAACAAACGAATAAAGGAGCCCTTCACTTGTAATGAAAATAAATATCATTCGGTCCGCCGTTATTTGCGCCGCATTGTGCGGCGTATTGTGCCTGGGGGGTTCGAAGGCGGCTGCACAGTCGTGCCCGACGCTGGCCATTAGTAGTCCCGATACGATCGCCTTCGGTTCGTCGTTGAAGATGTCGGTCAATGTAAGCGGCGGCGGCACAGTCAAACCGACATACAACTGGTCGATCTCATCGGGCACGATCACAAGCGGTCAGGGAACCTCCACGATCACGATCGAAAAGCTGGGTGCTGGAGAAGCGGTCACAGGTACGGTCGAGGTTGGCGGATTCGACCGAGCCTGCGCGGCAACCAAAAGCACTACGACCATCGTTGACACCCCATTGAATAAAAAGATCGACGAATTTGGAGCGATGAACAATACCGAAGATCAGTACGCTCGTCTCGATAACCTTTCAGTGGAGATGAACAATGATCCGACGTCGAGCACCGTGCTGCTATTCTACGCTGGACGGACCAGCCGTATTGGCGCCATCGAAGCCTTAACGGATCAAACTAAAAAGTATCTGATCACACGCGGTATTGCAGCTTCGCGTATATTGCCGATCAATGGTGGATTTCGTGAGCAAGGTTTGATCGAAATGTGGCTGGTTCCCGCGAATGGAGGCATTCCGTATGCGACGCCAACCGTCGACCCTTCCGAAGCAAAACAGCTTCCGGCTCTCAAACCAAAACCCATTAAAAAGCCCGTAAAGAAGCCCGTCAAAAAGCCTACGACGAAATCGTAGGTGTTCTTAGGGGATCGATTTATGAGCAGGCCTTTGGCGTTTGTTCATCGGCGAGGTTCGAAAGATAAAAAAGGCCGCGAAGCATAACGCTCGCGCCTTTCTTGGAGATGGATATTGAAGATCGCGTGCCTGATCACTACATCGTGTCGAGTTCCTAATTAACCTTGTACTCTTTCGGAATGTTTTCATTGCCGCTCAATAAGGTAATGGTCCACACAGCGTTTCTGCGGCCTCTCGCAGCCT
>JAYSZT010000114.1:0-4731 GCA_043737915.1 Acidobacteriota bacterium | reverse complement strand
TTTATTCTTGGATCTTGCAGAAGGAAGATCTTTGGATGAGATCAGGGTCGGTCTCATGAAGGACATCCAGGAGATGCGTGAGATCCGTGAGAATGTTCGATTCGGGCCTTCGACGGGTTCGCTGGTCGAGGAGGCGGTTATTCGTGATATTCCTTATATTCGGTTGAACGAGCAGTCGCTCGTGCAGCTCGGGTACGGCGTGCATCAAAAGCGTATTCAGGCGACGACCACGGTCAACACGAATATGATCTCCGTCGACATTGCAGGAAACAAACATGCGACGAAAAAACTGCTTGGAGACATGGGCGTTCCGGTTCCGAAAGGGTATCGGATCAGTGACATTGAAGATCTCGAAAGCACTTTAGGCAGTGTCGGCTATCCTGTTGTAATTAAACCGCTTGACGGCAATCATGGGAACGGTGCGACCGTTGGTATCAATTCGCTTGATGATGCGAAGATCGCGTTCGAAAAAGCCAAGGAATATTCGCGTTTTATAATTGTTGAAAAGCAAATTATTGGCGAAGATTTTCGGGCACTCGTCGTCAACAATCGGTTGATCGCGGTCGCCGAACGGGTTCCGGCACACGTGGTTGGCAATGGGAAAAGTTCGATCCAAAAATTGATCGACAAAACTAACGATGACCCGCGACGCGGTTATGGGCATGAGAATGTTCTAACGCAGATCGATATCGACGGTCAAACGATGCGTTGTATCAAGAAAGCCGGATATGAGTTGGATTCAGTCCTTAAGAAGGGCGAGATCCTGTACCTTAAAACTACCGCAAATATCTCGACCGGCGGCACGGCAATAGATCGTACGGATGAGGTGCATCCTGAAAACGTTTTGTTGTTTGAACGAATAGCTAAGATCATCGGACTAGACGTGGCGGGTGTAGATGTGATCGCCCCGAATGTCAGCGAGCCGCTGCGTGAAAATGGCGGCGGGATAATTGAGGTGAACGCAGCCCCCGGATTCCGAATGCACCTTTCGCCTAGCGAAGGCATCGGCCGAAACGTTGCGGAACACGTCATCGACATGCTGTTTCCACCCGGGACGCCGTCTCGTATTCCGATCTTCTCAATTACGGGAACGAACGGTAAGACCACCACGACTCGCCTCATCGCTCATATCCTAAAGAATGCCGGCAGGACGGTTGGTTTTACGACCACTGACGGAACGTACATCGGTAATCAGCAGATCGTCGCCGGCGACAATACCGGGCCGGTTTCGGCACAGCTTGTTCTGAAGGATCCGACCGTCGATGTCGCCGTTTTAGAAACGGCTCGCGGCGGTATCATTCGTTCCGGGCTTGGATTCGATCATTGCGATATTGGCGTGGTGATGAACGTCGCGGCAGATCACTTGGGCCTCAAAGATGTTAATACGCTCGAAGATCTGGCTCGCGTGAAATCGGTCGTGCCGCGTTCCGTTTCGAAGAAAGGATTTGCCGTCTTAAACGCCGAAGATCCGCTCGTGTACAAGATGAAGGAGTTGGTTGACGGAAAGGTCGTTTGTTTTTCAATGGACGAAAACCACCCGACAATCAAACGTCGGGCTGAGCGTGGGCGCATTTCTTGCGTTTATGAAAATGGCTACGTCACGATCCTTAAGGGTAAGTGGAAGGTTCGCGTCGAGAAAGTTACAAATATTCCGCTGACCTACGGCGGTCGGGCTGAGTTCATGGTGCAGAATGTTCTGGCCGCGACACTCGCCTGTTTTGTTCACGGCGTTTCTCTTGAAGATATGCGGGTCGGTCTCACGACATTCACGGCAGGCACGGCCCAAACTCCTGGTCGTCTCAATTTTGTTGAGGTGGGAGACGTTACGGTTCTGATGGACTATGCTCATAACCCAGCCGGACTCATGGGGTTAGCAAATTTTATCTCGAAACTACCTAATAAGTATCGGACGGTGGTTTTGAACGGAACCGGCGATCGTCGGGATGATGATATTCGCGAATTCGGAAAGATCGCTGCGGATACCTTTGACCGGATCGTAATTCGCACGGGCAATTATTTGCGGGGCCGCAATCCGGACGAACTCCATAAATTGCTACAGGAAGGAATCGCGCAGAGCACGAACACGCCAACAGTGAGGATCATCCCCGACGGGCGAACAGCGATCCATCACGCAATTAAGCATGGCCGCAAGGGTGAGCTTGTCGTGACGCTCGCAGATCTGGTGCCGAAAGACATAGCCTTCGTACAGGAATACAGAGATATGGTCAATGAAAAGTCGGAGGGCTGATCAAATACTGTAGATATCAATATTCATCTCGCCGTTGGAACGTATTGAACCGCGATACATCCCGTCCGAATTGAACGGCAAGGTCACATTTCCGGTCGAATCGACGGCGATCAAGCCTCCCTCGCCCTTGATCTCGGTCAGGTGATCGATCGTTTCTTTTGCGGCGGCATCTAACTCTAAGCCTTTATATTTCATTCTCGCCGCTACGTCGAATGCCGTCGCAGCGAGCATAAAGTATTCTCCGTGGCCGGTGCATGAGACAGCACAGGTATCGTCAGCATAGGTTCCGGCTCCGATTATCGCAGTGTCGCCGACGCGGCCGAACTTTTTGTTGGTCATTCCTCCGGTCGAGGTGGCCGCAGCAAGAAATCCATTTGAATCACAAGCAACCGCCCCGACCGTGCCGATAGGTTTCTTAGACCTTTCGGCGAGAACCACCCGGTCATCCGAAGCGCCTGCCACCCCTGCTTCGTAAAGAGGGGAGCTTGCGTGGTCGAGTTGGATACGTCCATCGGCGATCGCCTGTTGCAGCTGCAGCCAGCGATGTTCGGTGAAAAAATATTCGTCCGCTTCAGCTTTTATGCCCATCTGTTCGGCGAACTGATTAGCTCCTTCGCCGGCAAGTAGTATGTGTTCAGTTCGCTCCATCACGAGTCGGGCGAGTTTCACCGGGTTCTTGATATTTTTGACGAAGGTCACGGCTCCCGCTTTCAACAGATGGCCATCCATGATAGCCGCATCGAGTTCGACCTTACCCTCGTGAGTAAAAACGGCTCCACAACCCGCGTTAAAAAGAGGGAAGTCTTCGAGAGAACAGACTGTTGACTCGACCGCATCCAGAGCTCCGCCACCTTTTTCGAGTATCGCCCAACCTATTTTGAGTGCGGTTTCAAGTCCGCCGCGGTATTCCGCCTCGAGAATTGGTGTCATTTGTGAACGAAGGATCGTTCCAGCGCCGCCGTGTATCGCCAAAGCTATATTTGTCATAGCTGAATTTTACCGCATCACGCACATCTCCGCAGGGCTCTGGTGAGACTTTGTGCCAACTTGGACGGAGCTGATCAACTTGTTTAGAGCGGTGCTGATAAAAACAGGCAGAATTTCTGGGAATTAAGACGCATTAAAGATCTTTTTAAATAGGTAAATTCGTGTTGATTTACCACCTTAACCGAAAAGGCAAGTGCTCGAACGAGCATACGCAAAGCCAAGGAGCCTCATTTTGAGGAAGTCCGGCTACCGAAGTGAGGAAATATGCAAAAGAATCTATTCCTGTTTTTGGGCCTGTTTGCCTCATTGGCGACCGCTTCGTTGGCTCAGAATAACTTAAATCAAAAACCAGATGCAGTTAGTGGCGGTTACGGCGGCGGCTTTATGCTTGCTGAGTCGCGGCCAAGGGTTGCCGACGTCAAGGCTTCGGCCGTTAAGTCGTCGGTGATCACAAACACAGCGTCGTTCGAGCAGAAGGCATTCGACATACTTAATCAAAAGCGGTTAGAACTTGGATTAAGGCCGCTTACCTGGAGCGACCAACTCGCGTCGGTTGCACGGGTGCATTCTCAGAATATGGCTGAGTTCGAGTTTTTTGACCATCGCGGATTAGACGGGAAGATGGTCAGCGACCGAGCGGATTCCGCAGGACTGGGAGCATGGACCTCGATCGGTGAGAACATTGCGTTCAATCGCGGCTATTCCGATCCGGTTGGAAGAGCGGTTGAACTCTGGCTAAATTCACCTGCCCATCGGAGTAATTTATTGAGTGAAGGTTGGAAAGAATCGGCGATCGGCATCGCGATAAAGGATGACGGTTCGTATTATTTCACACAGGTATTTCTGATGAGAAAATAGTTACGTCACTGTACTTTTAGAAACAAGGCGGATGCGGCGCAAATTGCGGTTCATCCGCTCTTTTATTTTTCGTTAATACGATATGCTGAACAAATGCTGTTTTCACTACCGTCATTTGCCAAAATTAACTGGCACCTGCGTATTCTGGGCAAACGCCACGACGGGTTTCACGAACTGTTCACTTTGTTTCAGACCGTGTCTCTGCACGACACGATGTCCTTTGCAGACTGTGACGAGATTCGCTTGACGTGCGACGACGATTCGATCCCGACCGACGGCCAAAATCTAATTATTCGAGCGGCGAACGCTGTTCGCGAACAGTTTTCCGTCGTGCAAGGTGCGGCGATTCATCTCGATAAAAGAATTCCGGCGCCGGGCGGTCTCGGCGGTGGTTCGTCGAACGCAGCAGTCGCACTGATCGGGCTTCAGCGGCTGTGGGGAGTTCCGCTCGAAGGGGAGGAACTTGCTCGCATAGCTTCATCGCTGGGTTCGGATGTGCCATTTTTTCTAGAGGGCGGAACGGCGATCGGCACCGGCCGTGGCGAGACCATTGAACCGACCGACGATGCCGACGAGCCGTTCCTGCTCATTGTGACGCCGGATATGCGGGTGTCGACCAAGGTCGCGTTCGAAAGAAT
>JAYSZT010000113.1:0-4732 GCA_043737915.1 Acidobacteriota bacterium | reverse complement strand
TGAAATTCACATCTGCGTCCACAGCCGGATCGACGTGATAAATACTCGCGATCTCAGCCGCGTACGTGTCGACGTCCCAAGTGTCCGGGCTTGTCTCTGACGATAAAAAGCTATGCGTCAGATCACTGAGCAGATCGCGTGCGACGCCGGTGTCGCCAAGCAGATATTCGCGGTGCTCGGGTTCGAACATTAGCTGTCGACGCAGGCCGTAGATCGTTTCGCGTTGTTTATTCATCACGTCATCGTATTTGAGCACGTGTTTACGGGTTTCGAAGTTGCGGGCCTCGACTGCCTTTTGGGCACGTTCGATCTGGCGTGAAACTGTCTTTGATTCGATGGCGACACCTTTTTCCATGCCGAGCCATTCCATCATCGAGCGGACCTTGTCGCCCGCGAAGATACGCATCAGATCGTCTTCGAGCGAGAGGACAAATCGCGAACTTCCGGGGTCGCCCTGACGACCGGCACGACCGCGAAGCTGATTATCGATGCGGCGCGACTCGTGGCGTTCGGTGCCGAGAATATGCAGACCGCCGGCTCCCGTGACCTCTTTTGCTTCTTCCTTGACCACCGCTTTTGCTTTTCGCAACTGTTCCTCGAACTGCTCCTCAGTCGCTTCGTCCGGATTGATCTCCATTCGTTTGAGATAATCGCGGGCGAGGGAATCGGGATTGCCGCCAAGCAGAATATCGGTACCGCGGCCGGCCATGTTGGTGGCGATGGTGACGGCACCTTTGCGTCCGGCCTGAGCGATGATCTCGGCTTCTTGCTCGTGATATTTGGCGTTTAGTACTTTATGCGGAACGCCGATGGCTTTGAGTTTGGCAGCGACGAGTTCGGAATTTTCGACCGAGACCGTACCGACTAGAACCGGCTGATTTCGGCTGTGCAGTTCCTGGATCTCTTCGACGACCGCATCCCATTTTTCGTCGATCGTGCGATAGATCATATCCGACGAATCTTTGCGAACCATCGGTTGATTGGTCGGGATCTGGACCACATCGAGAGTGTAAACCGTGCCGAACTCTTCAGCTTCGGTCTCGGCCGTACCGGTCATACCGCCGAGTTTCTCGTACATGCGGAAATAATTCTGCAGCGTGATGGTCGCCAGCGTTTGGTTCTCACGCTCGATCTTTACGCCTTCTTTCGCCTCGACCGCCTGGTGCAAACCGTCAGACCAACGCCGACCGGCCATCAGGCGTCCGGTGAAATCGTCGACGATGATGACCTCGCCTTCCTGAACGACGTAGTGATGATCCTTCTTGTAAAGTGTGTGAGCTTTGAGAGCCTGTTCGACGCAGTGGAGCAGGTCCATGCTCGACGGATCGTAAAGATTGGCGACGCCGAGAAGTTTTTCTGCCTTGGTAACACCGGCCTCGGTGAGTACGGACGAATGATTTTTTTCGTCGAGCAAATAGTCGCCCGTCGTGACCTTTGTCTCCTCGTCCTTATGCCCGAGCTCGAGCTGCGGGATGATCTGATTGGCGGTGTAGTATTTGTCGGTCGCTTCGTCGGATGCACCGGAAATGATGAGCGGTGTTCGAGCTTCGTCGATGAGGATCGAGTCGACTTCGTCGATGATCGCGAAGTAATGGTCACGCTGCACCAGTGATTCGACATCGAACTTCATATTATCGCGAAGATAATCGAAGCCGAATTCGTTATTGGTTCCGTAGGTAATGTCGCAGGCGTACGCTTCTTTTCGTTCGATATCGTCTTGGTCATTTTGAATGACGCCGACCGACAGGCCGAGGAATTTATGGATCTTGCCCATCCACTCAGCATCGCGGGAGGCGAGATAATCGTTGACCGTGATGACGTTCACGCCACGGCCGGTTAGACCGTTCAAATATGACGGCAAGGTCGCGACCAGCGTTTTACCTTCACCGGTACGCATCTCAGCGATTCGGCCCTGGTGCAGGGCGACGCCGCCGATCATCTGCACGTCAAAGTGCCGCATTCCCGTAACGCGGCGTGAGCCTTCGCGAACGGTGGCGAACGCCTCGGGCAAGATCTCGGTCAAGATCGCCTGCTCGGCTTTACGGCGTTCATCTTTTTCGTCGATACCGTTGAGGGCATTGACGATCATTTCCTTGAACTTCGGAGTTTGTGCCTGCAATTCCGCATCAGACATCGCCTCGAGCTTCGGCTCCCAAGCCTGTATCTGTGCCACGACCGGCTTAACATTTTTCAAAAAAACGTCGCTGCTCGATCCAAAAATTTTCTTAACTAACTTATCTGCAAAACTATTAACAGCCATGATTTCCTCGTGTGCTCAGAGTTACGCGTTTACGCGTGACGTCTAGTGTGTCAGAACCGCCTGCGTTAGCGGGCGGCTCGAACGTGCTCGACTCTCAACGCCATTGCCCTCCGCTCACGCAGCGGGTTCTGACAAGAGTCAGCAAACATTAAAGCTTGCCCGATAGGACGCGCCGACGCAACTCTTACTAATAAAAACCTATTAAAAATGGCGAGATCGGAGATGAATGCCCTGGAGATTCGCCGCTACTTTGCGTTTGCCGCAAGCAGCGAGTCGAGGCCGGCACGGGGAAGGCGGGTGACAACAATTACTTGATTGTTCTCCCAACTTATCTGAGTGTTTTTTGAGACTAAGGCGTCGGCAGTACTTTTGGGTATGCAACGCCAAAGGTCTGCTAACGAATCGTACGCGATGAAGGCCTCATGAGCCTCGACATTGTCTTGGCGCAATACTTTGACTGTCGAAACGAGGACATTTTCGTCCAGTGAAAGTGCGAATTGAAATCTCTCCCGACCGTCAATGCTAGCGGCCGGAAACAGCCGAGCCAACGCTAGAATGTCGCTGTCGAGCTTTCGCCTCGCCTTGCCCGAGACTAGTATTGGCTTCGCGTCGCCATCCAAGAATGAAACGCCGGTCGGTAACCCGATTTCTCCGAACGCGTAGCCTCGCAATGAAAACGGCAAAGCTCTTAGATGTGTTACCGAATTTGTTAATGCGGTCAAAGCAGTCGAGTACGCGAATAGAGCATTTTCGTCGACCGGAAACCGCTGTTGCTTTTCTCGTAACTTCGCGTCCAGCTTCTCGCAATCATCCGGCTTCTTATCCAGATCATCCTTAACTTCAATCTCATCCTTGACGTTGAACTGCCGCGTCATCGCGGCCTGCGCGAGCACCTGCGGCGTGGCGCCGACGAGGACTAGGCCGAGGTAGACACCTAGTGTCGCGAGGACGAGGATCGAGTTTTGATGTTTACGAGTGGTCACTTTCCGGTGGTCAATTTTGATTTATCGAGTTGGGCCGCACTGTTGTCGTCTTTCTTTGGTTCGGCCAGTTTGCGTTTGATCATTTCGAGGACTTCAGCCTTTGGCATAGCAAAGTTTAACAGGAATGACTTGCCTTCGTAAGTCGTCGAGGCTTTGTCGAGGAATATCTTCTCATCGCCGTCGGTTGTCATTTTCCCGATGCTGATCAATGAATTCAGGCCGCTGGCTGCAGTTTTGGCAGTGTTTTCGTCCTTCTGATCGGCCTGGATCGTGAATTTGAAATTGTCATTGTCCTGAATGACAGTGATCCTAACTTTTTTAACACCGACGGTGTGAAGATAGCCTAGCCAGCCACTGTCGCCGACACGCAGAATGCCTTCCTGCGTCAATTTTGCCATTTCCGCACTGACATTGTTGCCCGCGATGGTCTCGACCGGTTTCGGATTCTTCAGCACGATCGTTTTTGTCGGCTTACCGTCCTTGTCCCGCCCGTAGTCGAGTTCGCCGGTCATGACGACCTTGTAAATTGCGTCCGGCGTGATCACGGCAGCGTTGGTCTTCGTCTTCTCCGCAAAATCGGTGAGCGGACGTTTATTTAGATAGATGCCGTTCTTATCAGGCGTTGCCTCGCCGGTGGCCTCGGCTACCGGATCGACCTTAGGAGGCGTATCCGGGTTCTTAACTCCCGGAAATCCCGGTATTCCTTCGCCGGATTTGCCGGGACGGTCGACGACCTTGCCGCCTGGACGGGGTTTTTGAATCGGGGTGCCGGCGACTGCGTCAGAATTGTCGAAATCGGTAGGCAGTTGTCCGTCGATGACATCATCATTGCGTTTCGGCGGATTTGGTTTGGTATCGAGAACGCTGCGTCCGGGTTTGTACGGCCGCGTTGTTGGCGGCATACCGATCGGGTTGCTCGACGGAATGCCCGGAGCTAAATAGCCGGGCTGGAGACCGCTTGATGTTGGATTCGCCTGGGCGTCAAGTAATTGCTGATACTGGACTGGGTTTGCTATCGCGAAATAACCTTCGGGATAGCTCAGCTTGGCATTTTCAGGGACAGCCTCTATGTAAGTGATCTCTGCGTCGCCGAGATCGGTTTTTTCGTAATCGGCATCGACGTATTCGCGATCCGTCCCGAAAAGCACAGCTCCGATATAAACAGTATCTAATGCCTGACAAAAGCTGCCGACGAGCGGGCTGTCGCAGCCCTTCATCGTTAAAATTGAGCCTTGGGCGAAAACGATCACCGCCACGAGATTTAACACGGCCGACAGGCCGATAATCTTATAAATGCGAGGCGAAATGGTCCAACTCTTAATCTCGTAAGCACCGAAAAGGTCGCCCTCCTGCAGAGGCGGTGCGATCGGTTCCTGTTCGTATAATGACTGCTCAAACATATAACTTATAGATAACGTCCACGTTGGCTGATAATGCGTGCCTTGAAAATTTAGACGCTTTGAACCGCACAAAAGGTTGCGGAGCAATT
>JAYSZT010000112.1:0-4733 GCA_043737915.1 Acidobacteriota bacterium | reverse complement strand
TTCCAACTTCAAATTTTACGCAACGGCGGCGATGCATACGGCGAACGAATCGTACGACAGTGTTGGTCAAAATGCGATCAATTACACCTTGCGGCAGCCGCTTGGCGTCGTCGGATGTATCTCTCCTTGGAATCTGCCGCTTTACCTTTTTACCTGGAAGATCGCCCCGGCGATCGCGGCGGGCTGTACAGTGGTTGCCAAACCCAGCGAAGTAACTCCGATGACGGCGTACTTGCTCTCGAAACTCTGTATCGAAGCAGGTTTGCCCGCCGGAGTTCTTAATATCGTACACGGTCTCGGGCCAAAAGTTGGTTCGGCGATCGTCGCTCATAAAGATGTAAAAGCGATCTCGTTTACCGGCGGCACAAAGACGGGCGAAGAGATCGCACGTGTGGCGGCACCGATGTTCAAGAAATTATCTCTAGAACTCGGTGGTAAGAATCCGAACATTATCTTCGCCGACTGCAATTACGAAGAAATGCTGGCAACCACGATACGTTCTTCGTTCTCCAATCAAGGCGAGATCTGCCTTTGCGGTTCAAGGATCTTTGTCGAGCGGTCGTTGTACGAACGGTTCAAAAAAGATTTCGTTGACCGCGTATCTGGGTTAAAGGTTGGAGATCCTTTGGACCCTGGAACGAATGTCGGTGCGATCGTCTCGAAGGCTCATTTCGAAAAGATAATGTCCTATATCGACCTTGCTAAAACGGAAAGCGGTACGATTCTCGAGGGCGGACGATCAGCGAATATTGAGGGGCGTTGTGCAAGCGGTTGGTTCATCGAGCCAACGATAATTGAGGGATTATCCTACGATTGCCGGACGAATCAAGAAGAAATATTCGGCCCGGTCGTGACGATCATGCCCTTCGATACGGAGGACGAAGTGCTCAGTTTTGCTAACAGCGTTCGCTACGGTTTATCCGCCACCATTTGGACCGAAAACCTTTCGCGTGCCCACCGCGTAGCATCCAAACTCGAGACCGGGATCGTCTGGGTCAACTGTTGGCTCCTACGCGATCTGCGAACGCCCTTCGGCGGAGTCAAAGATAGCGGAGTCGGACGCGAAGGCGGATTTGAGGCTTTGAGATTTTTTACGGAAGAGAAGAATGTTTGTTTGAAGTTCGGGAATAATTGATATGAAATTCATATGCGCTTTATTAATGGCGGTAGCCTTGACTGGATCGCTTGTCGCTCAGACTAAACCTCCGACCGAATCCGCGATGGATCGTTTTTTGCGGTATGTGAAGATCGACACGCAATCGGCTGAGGATCAGCCGGCTCCGCCGAGTACGAAGAAGCAACTCGATCTGGCGAGATTGTTGGAGGGCGAGTTGAAGGCGTTGGGTGTCCAGGATGTTCGCTTGAGCGAATGGGGAATCGTCTATGGGATGGTTCCGGGAAACTTGGCGGACAATGCCAAGGTTCCGACGATCGGGTTTATTGCACACATGGATACGTCTCCGGCGGTTTCGGGAGCGAATGTGAATGCGATCGTTCACAAAAACTACCAGGGCGGCGATATCGTTTTGCCGAATGATAAAACTCAAATCATTACGGTAGCTCAAAATCCGGATCTGAAAAATCTGATCGGTGACGACATTATCACGGCGGATGGTACGACATTGCTCGGTTCGGACGACAAATCGGGAATTGCGGAGTTGATGACGATGATCGACACTCTCAGACAGAATCCCGGTATCAAACACGGAAACATCGCCATTGCCTTCACACCCGACGAAGAGGTCGGCGGTGGGATCGATAAATTTGATATCAAAGATTGGGGAGCGAAATTCGCCTACACGGTCGATGGCGAGCAGCTTGGCGACATTTCGAATGAGACGTGGTCCGCCCGCACAGCAATAGTAACTTTCAACGGCAAATCAACACATCCGGGAACTGCCAAAGGAATAATGATCAACTCAATGTATGCTGCCGGAGCGTTCCTCGGAGCGTTCCCGGCTAGCATTCCAAACCGTCCGGAGACAACGGAGGGCCGAGAGGGCTTCATTCATCCTTATTCCTCGAGTATGTCAGAAGAATCCTCGACCGTGAAGATCCTTCTTCGAAACTTCGATATAACCGGACTTGTTGCACAAGAAGACGCCGTCAAAAAGGTCGTGGCGTACGTTCAAAAGAAATATCCCGACGTTAAGATCGATTACAAGAGCGAACTCGGCTATCTCAACATGAAAGAGGTCCTGAAAGACTATCCGCAACTGACCGACTACGCGATCGAGGCTGCAAAACGTGCGGGCGTCCCGTCGGAATTGCGTCCGATACGCGGCGGAACGGACGGTTCGCGACTAACCGCGATGGGTTTGCCGACACCTAATCTGTTCACCGGCGGACACAATTTTCACGGAAAGCTCGAGTTTAATTCAAGAAAAGGACTTGAGAAATCGACAGCAACGCTGATTAATCTCGTTCAGATCTGGGCCGAGAAGGGTAAGTAACGTCCGATCCTACGTAAAAAGACTACCCGATAGCACTGTTATCGGGTAGTCTTTTTTTAAATCCAGGGATCTCTCTTTATCCTTTTTCAACGTAAAGATCGGCAAATCTTTTCTTCAGGTCTTCAACCTTAGGTTTATCGTTAATAACTATATACGGATCGTTTGGATTTTTCACCAAATAGTCCTGATGGTATTTCTCGGCGTCGAAAAATTCCTTCAATGGGACGATCTGCGTAACGACCGGCGATGAAAATGCCTTAGATTTGTCCACAGCTGCGATGAATGCATCGGCCAGGTTTTTTTGATCTTCATCCGTGTAAAAGATCGCCGAACGATATTGGGTTCCGGTATCAGGACCTTGTCGATTCAATTCCGTCGGGTCATGGGCGACCGAGAAAAACACCATCAAAAGTTGCTGATATGTAACTTTCGAAGGGTCGTAGGTGATCTTGACTGCCTCTGCGTGACCGGTTCGGCCTCCGCTGACCGCTTCATAGTCCGCAGTTGCTTTAGTTCCACCTGAATAGCCTGACTTGACGTCGACCACGCCTTTGACGTGTTCAAAAACGGCTTCGACTCCCCAAAAACATCCTCCGGCAAAAACTGCAGTTTGCATTCCTTTAGCAGATGCTCCCTTGTCCGGCGTTGGTAAAGGTGAAAGATCTGTGAGGTCTACCGTTTTTGAAGAACTGCTGACGACGCCGCAACCGATAGCGATCGTAACCGCAACAGCACAAAATATTTTGATAAGAAATGACATATTTATTACTCCTTGAGGCACGAGACCGACAGAAACGCTCTCTTAACTCTATACCATCTTCGGCGGCGAAGATACGGTGCCTAAACATGGAATTCAGCGGATGACGCGTTTTATTCCATCAGGATCGATTTCTCCGTTTACAGAAAATTAGATTCATCGAAACGCCTTAACATCGAGCCCGAAGCATTACAGAACTTTACCGAAATCCTGTTAAACTTAATTTTTGTAAAAAATGGAAGACACCATAATCAATTCGACGAAAGCCCCAGAACCTGTTGGGCTCTACCCGCACGCCCGCCGGGTTGGAGACCTGCTTTTTTTATCGGGAGTCGGTCCCCGTGAGCGAGGAACCAAGAACATTCCAGGCGTGAAGCTAAACGCCGCCGGTGAGATCGTTTCGTATGACATCGAAACGCAGTGCCGTTCGGTATTTCAGAATGTTCGGCACATTCTCGACGATGCGGGTTCGTCGTGGAATAACATTATCGACGTCACGGTTTTTTTAACAAATATGAAAGATGATTTTGTTATCTACAATCGGGTCTATGCCGAATATTTTGCCGACAATCAACCGTGCCGGACGACGGTTGAGGTAAACAAACTACCGACGCCGATAGCAATTGAGCTAAAGGTGATCGCCGCCATATTATAGAGAAATACGCGGGCTGATCGGATCCGTAATTGAAAACAACGAGGGGAAATAAATGATACAAACAACGGGTTACGCAACACATGATAAAAATGCCAAATTCGCTCGGTTCGATTTCGAACGCCGCGATCTAGGTGCAAATGATATTTTGATCGACATAGAGTATGCGGGAGTTTGTCACTCTGACATCCATCAGGCAAAGGGAGAATGGGAGCCAATGGTGCCCTCGATCTTTCCGATGGTGCCAGGTCACGAGATCGTCGGCCGCGTCTCCGAAGTCGGAAATGGAGTCACAAAGTTTTCGGTCGGGGATGTAGCGGGGATCGGGTGCTTTATCGATTCGTGCCGCGAATGCCCTCCGTGCATGATCGGTGAAGAACAATTTTGCTATAAGGGGAATGCATCGACCTATAACGGGACCGAGATGGATCGTAAAACGCTGACCTATGGCGGCTATTCGAAACAATACGTGATCGACGAAAAATATGCACTAAAGGTAGCCGCAATGGGCGATATGTCGGGAATTGCTCCGCTGTTGTGCGCAGGAATTACGACGTATTCGCCGCTCAAACGATGGGGAGCAGGACCTGGCAAAAAGGTTGCCGTAGCCGGACTCGGAGGTTTGGGTCACATGGGCGTCAAGATCGCCGCCGCATTGGGAGCCGAGGTGACTGTGCTCAGCACTTCTTCGTCCAAAGAGGCCGATGCTCGACGTTTGGGTGCCACGGGGTTCGTTAATACCAAGGACGAAGCAGCGGTAAAGGCCGCGACAGGTAAGTTCGACATTTTGCTTGATACGATCTCGGCAAATCACGACTACAACACTTATCTTAGTCTGCTCGGACTAAACGGCGTCATGGTGATCGTTGGA
>JAYSZT010000111.1:0-4737 GCA_043737915.1 Acidobacteriota bacterium | reverse complement strand
TGGACGGCCGGTTTCTTCAACGTTGCCGATCCGAGAAAGTCGGAGATATTTTGCTGAAAGGTGTCGCCATTCGTAAGAACGAATACGTTCACCATCTTGCCGTAACCGCTGATGGTGACGAGCATCGCGATCCCTTTTGTACCGTCTTTCTCGAACGCAGCCACTCCTGACTGAGCCTCCCATCCGTCATCCGATGTCGGGCTCACCATCTGTGGAGCGGCCGAAACATTCACCGCTCCCTTAACTACCGTATCCCAAGCGGCATCAAAGTTCGCCTTCGAATCGTCCGTACCGGGAATCGATTTGAAGAGAGTGATCAAACAAAACGCCCCGCTTGCCTTGTCTTCAGTCGAAAGCTGGAGCGAGCTTTGGCTAGCCTGCTTGTTCCATCCTTTCGGCGCCGTGAACGTCGCGATATCGAATGTCTCCGGCACCTGCGCCAAGGATACGATCGAAAGCGACATAAAACAGATAATCGAGCTAATTGTTTTTTTCACACATTTCTCCTTATCTTTGAGACGAATATCTTTGCTGATTTTGCATAGGATATTCTCATATCAGGACGTTTAATCGCAGATCACTCAGTCACCCAGATAAGCATCTCTTTTTTCGCAAAAGCCGAGTTCACTCCAGCTCCCATCTTTGGCATGTCTTGATATCTGTTCAGAACCATTTTGTAGTCTGTTCCGGCGTCCGCAATGTACATGTTATCAAAGCCCTTGTAACCATAATCAACGCTTTGGGTATAAATTACGCAAAGTAAAACGCCGACTGTGGGTGAGGTTTTTGCTTTGATCTGCGGTTTTAGTTTTTCCGTTTCCGTTTTTATTCTTCGTTCAAACGAAAAATCATTGAGAGCATTTGCAACCCAGGCCACTGCTTCAGCTTTAGCGTCGATTCGAGCTTGTCGCGAACTATCGATATCGAGACTGTTTCCCAGACGGATAATTCCGCCGCGATCTTGGACTATTGTTCTAAATTCCATATGTTTTTTTGACTACGTTTTTCGTTAAAAAAATAGGTGTATGAACGTCAGTTTAGATCTCGCAGCATTCAACAGATCTTGCGGATCTATGGAACAGAAGTGTTCTTTTTTAGTTGGCCTCGGTCTCCCACGATAAGGACGCGATCGAAACCAACTAACGAAACAACTGACTACTTCAGAACACCTATTACATTCAAAACAATGGATTAGACCTCTACATCATCTAGTTCCCGAGCAGCCTTACAGTATAGAAGCTGAAGGCATCGGTTATCGGACCTCGGTAGCGGACACGAATGCCGAATTTTAGAGTCATTGGCTGTTTGAACAGATTGTTGATGACGTTTTGCGGCAATCCGATTGACGCAAAATACGATCGCGACAGTCCGCGCCCGCTAACAGATGCGTAGCTAACGCTTTCTGAGATAAATCCGCCCGTTGTGATATCGGCACCCCGCCCCTGCGCTCCGGAAAGCGAAGTCTTGAACGAGCCGTTTAGTGGGGCTCCCGTCCTCGGATCTAATGCGGTCGGGTCATTAAGGGCTGCACTTTCAATCGTCACAATGGGAGAATAGGTTGTAGTGAATGTCCCGCCTACGCTCGGGTTTAAGATATTGTAGCCAACAGTATGATTTAGCATCGGATAGATGACGTTATCGACGGTACGTCCTGGAATAGTGATCTGCCAGGCGGGATCAAAAAATTCTGTCGATGGGATGACCTGCGAAGTCGGGATCGCGATGCATTTATCGTCCGCGGCAAGAATCAGACCAAGCTCGTCAAGCAGTATCGTGGGATCGCACGACCTGTATACGTAAACCGTCCCGGCATAGAGGCTGCCGAGGAATTTCGCATTTTTCCCGAACGAATCAGGGTCGGCAAAATCAGACGGAACCGGCGTTGTCGCCGCTGAGGTCACAGACTGGGCTTTCGATTCAGCGATCTCTTGTCGAGCTAACCGAATATTCTCGCGAATATCATCCGCAGCTTTTTGTGCTGCCGCTGGAATCGATACGATGGACAGTGTCAGAACAATTGATATAACTATACTTGTAACTTTCATAATTCTCCTTTGATTTAATAGTTCTCGAATTTACGGAACGAAAGCGTTCGGTATCGGACGGTCTCCGGCTGCTCCGAACTGCGTGATCAGCGTTCCGGCGGTCGTGCGATTAACGAACCATGTGCTCGTTGATGGACGGAAAACCGTCGTGTCGAACTTGCCGTCGCCATCATAGTCGCCGGGTGAAGGCACGTCACCCGTCGCCCCGAACGGCACCGAGTAGAACGAAGAGTCTTCGCTGCGAAGCACGAACCATTCGCCGGTCGAGGGTCGCCAATACGCCAAATCCGACTTTCCGTCGCCCGTGTAATCACCTTGTACCGGTTTGTCCGTGCCCGCTCCGAACTGGAATACAGTCGGACCAGCGGTGCTTCGGTTGAGCCACCATTGGGCCGGGCCCGGACGAAAGATCGCTATGTCCGCTCGGCCGTCTCCGTCGTAATCGGCCACAGTCGGTTGATCACCCGCGGCACCGAATGCTTCGATCCTTGTTCCGCCACCTGACTGGGCTATGAACCAGGTGTTCGTCGATGGCCTGAAAACCGCTGCATCCGTCGTGGCGTCACCATCGTAATCAGCCGGTACCGGAATATCTCCGTTCGACCCGAACGGGAATGAGAAAAATGTTTGGTCCTCGCTCCTTAGAACGAACCAGTATCCGGTCGACGGCCTCCAAAACGCGACGTCTGCCCTGCCATCCCCGGTGAAATCGCCCGGAACCATCTTGTCCGTACTTGCACCGAACTGAGTCACAAAGGTTCCGCCGCCACCACTTCGACCGATCCACCACTCGCCCGGGCCGGGACGAAATATTCCCACATCTGTTTTTCCGTCTCCATCAAAATCGAATGGCGCCGTTCGCGGCTGGCTACGATTGAAATAGACGATCTTTTCATAGAACGACCTACGGTCCGAAAAGTCGTAATAAGCCCGGGCACGTACATATCCCGTCCTGATTTCTGACGGAACACTGAGGTTCCAGCTATAACCAGGGAAAGGCGACTGTGAGGCGCTACCCAGTAGCGTGTAGTTGACGCCGTCCGTGGAGTGTTCGTAGACTACACGGCTCACTTCAGGCGCGATCCCGTCACGGTACCAACTGATGCTGGTTGGCGATACTGTAAAAAGAAGGATAGGCGTCTGATCACGACCGAGTGCGGCAAACTGTCCGCGGCTTTGTCCTCCGATCAGGGTGAAATAGCCGCCAACAAGGATCTTTCCGTCCTCACGGATCGTCATTGCAAACACCCTTTCGTTGGCCGTCAGATTTTGGAAAAGCGAATTTACGCTGCCGCTCGGGTTAAGCATTGCTACAGACGTCCGCGGGAGTGAGTCGACTGTAAAAAAACTCCCGGCGATGTATATGTAGTCATTCGTGTCGGTTGAGATCGAGAAGACCCCCCCGTCAAGGGTTGGGCCGATGAAGGCAGGATCGAGAGTTCCGTCACTGTTCAAACGAGCTAGATATGGCTTACCATTACCGCTCACTCCGGTAAAAAAGCCGCCGACAAGGATTTTTCCTTTTTGATCGATTTTGATGTCCAGTACCTCGCGGACGATACCATTGATGGCCGGATTGAACGTACCGTCCACGGAGCCGTTTGAATTAAGTCTGGCGAGTGCCGCCCTTGCCTGCCCGCCGACATTTTCGAATCCACCGCCGATCAGGATCTTTCCGTCAGGCTGGAGAACGATCACATTGGCTCCAAAGTCTGTCGACGCATCGAAAGTAGTGTCGACCGAGCCCGTGGCGTTGAGGCGGGCGATCCGCGTCTTTGTAACACCGTTGACCGAGGTGAACTGTCCAGCGATGAGTATTTTGCCGTCAGGTTGGATCGCGACGGCATTTATATAAGGCGTTGACGAATACGCAAGAGTTGGCGCAAAAGTGCCGTCGACCGTTCCGTTCGGATTGATTCGAGCAAGTCGGGCCTGCGACGAACCGCCGGCGGAGGTGAAATCTCCACCGACCACATACTTTCCGTCTGTCTGGATACCGATCGAATACACCCAACCGGTCAGTTGCGGATTGGCGAATGAAGAATCATTTGCCCCGCCCCAACCGAGCCTCGCTAGACCTTGCCTCGTTCCTCCGCCAACCGATGTGAAGCCGCCGCCGATCAACGTCCGGCCGTCCGGCAGTGAAACCATGGTACGGATCGGGCCGCCGAGAATCGTCGTGTTAGTGTCAGCGTCAAGACGTCCGTCCGGGTAGAGTCGGGCGATCGCATCGATCGACGGAAACCCGTTGACGCCGGTGAATCCTCCGCCGATAATGATCGTTCCTTCAGCCTGGACCGCAACACTCAACACCGCGGCATTCGTCGATGTGACAAACGTTGGGTCGAAAGTTCCGTCGCGGTTCAACCGAGCCATCCGTTCGCGGGTCGCTCCATTAAGGGTTGTAAACGCTCCGGCAACGATCAATCTTCCGTCAGGGATGACTTCGAGGTCGCTGACATTCGCATCCGTGCCTGCGAAACTTGGGTTGAATCCCGTGTCGAGCGATCCATTTGCATTAACGCGGGCAATGTTAGTACGCGTCACCGCAGCGAACTGAGCAAAATTACCACCCACAACTATTTTCCCGTCTTGCTGAACGGCAACTGCCAAAGCAGTACCGCCAGCTCCAGGATAGGCGGCATTGACCTGAAACGTCGTATCTAGCGAGCCATCAGAATTGAGGCGGGCC
>JAYSZT010000110.1:0-4749 GCA_043737915.1 Acidobacteriota bacterium | reverse complement strand
TATTTTCAAGGACGCGGCGATGAATTATCTCGCCGCGGTCATTCCCGTTCCGTCATTTGAACAAAAGATCGAATTTGCAATTGCTGCGACCGATCACGCCGCATCGCTTGGCGTGACGAGCGTTCAGGACATGTCAGCGGGAACGGATGTCGGCGTTTATCAGGAACTTGCAAGGCAGGGGAGGCTCAAGACGCGGGTTTACGGCTGTTCGCCGCTGGCGGACTACAAACGTTGGGAGCAGACCGGCCTGCGTTACGCGTTCGGCGATGCAATGGTGCGGGTTGGTTGTTTGAAAGGCTACGCGGATGGAAGTTTGGGTTCGACAACGGCGTGGTTGTTCGAACCATATCTCGACGATCCGAAAACTAGTGGGCTCGCCGGCGAAGATATTCCCAAAACTCCCGGACTCGTTCTCGCGGCAGATAAAGCAAATTTACAGGTAAATATTCACGCCATAGGCGACAAGGCGAACGCGACGATCCTCGATATTTTTGAGAATGTCATTAAAACGAACGGTGAACGAGATCGCCGATTTAGGATCGAACATGCACAGCACCTGAGACTGGCGGACATCAAGCGTTTCGGCGAACTCAAGGTTGTTGCGTCGATGCAGCCCGTCCATCTCATCGACGACGGCCGCTGGGCCGGCAAACGCCTCGGCGAGGCACGCCTGAAGGGAACTTACGCGTTTCGAACATTGCTAGACACGGGCGGTCTGCTTGCTTTCGGCTCAGATTCGCCCGTGGCGTCCCTCAATCCTTTTTATGGAATCTATGCCGCCGTAACGCGTGCGACCGTGGACGGCAAAAATCCTAATGGCTGGATCCCCGAACAAAAGATTACCGTCGACGAAGCCGTCCGGGCCTTCACCCACGGGTCAGCCTACGCCGAATTCCAGGAAAACGTGAAGGGAACATTGGAGATCGGGAGGTTGGCAGATTTTGTAATTTTGTCTGAAGATATTTTTGTGATCGATCCAACCAAGATCGGTGAAGCAAAAGTGCTGATGACTATGCTCGACGGCAAGATTATTTACGAAGCAAAGTGACTGGAGATAGATTTTGATACAATTGAGGTCTTGAGGTAATTATGAAAAAAATATTAATTTTGTTGAGTTTGATATCGGTTTTTTCGCTCGGAGCGTTTGCCCAAGAAAAAATGGGTGGGGCGACCCCGACTGAGGAGGACAAGACGGCAGCGATACCGTCGGATGGTTATTTGAAGCGTGGTGCGGCGATCGGCAGTGCGAAAAAGGTTTCGCTGGCAAAGGTTTTGAAAAACCCGAGCAAGTTTGAAGGCAAGACCGTTCGCGTCGAGGGCGTGATCGTTCGCTCGTGCAAGATGGAAGGCTGCTGGGCAGAGCTTGCTCCGACCGCCGATGGTCAGAGCGTTCGCGTCAAGATGAAGGACCACGCCTTCTTTATTCCGCTGCAATCCGCAGGTGCCTCGGCCCGTGCAGAAGGCGTTTTTTCCGTCAAGAACCTAACAAAAGCTCAGGTCGATCATATGATCGAAGAAGACGGTGCTAAATTCGCCAGCCGTAACGCAGACGGATCGGTCAGCGAAGTCTCCTTCGAAGCAACCGGCATCGAGCTCAAGAAAGCGACGAAGTAGATTTGTGCTCGTTCCTTACGCAGAAAATGCTCAAGTTGACCTATGAAAGCTGACTGAGTATTTATTGAATCCTGAGCATCGAAGTGGGCGATACAAGGCAAAAAAGACTCAGCTTCTTATCGAAGCTGAGTCTTTTTTGTTAATAGAAGTGGCACTAGAACTTAAATCTCAAGCCCAGTTGAGCCTGTCTCGGTTCGCCGAAACCAGCCGACACTGTGCCGTCGAAATTGAATGTCAGCGGCCGCGGCAGACTTCTTTGATTGCGGCTGTTGCTGAGGTTAAATGCCTCGAAGATCGGTTCCAGCGACATCGTCTCGGTGAACTTGAACACTTTCGAAACCCGTACGTCGAGCGTGAAAAACTCATTTTTGAGTCGTAGCGTGTTTCGTTTGATGATGTTCGGGAACGTTCCGCGATTGGTCGCCGATATCGGTTGGGCCGAGCGATACTGGACGATCGGCGACAGGTTGATCTCATACGGCAGGATAAATGTCGCAAAAGCGTTAAATCGGTGCCGTTGATCACGATCCGACCAATTATATTCCGGCGTGAGATTTCGCGGATCGGCATAACGGAACGTGAACGGGTCGCGTTCGTTATCGTCATCTGATTTATCAAACGACATGAGATAATTGACTTGGATCTGGTATCTGTCAGCGAACCGTTTATTCATCGTAAAGGTAAGTCCCTGATATAGCGACTTGGCCGAACTCTCGGTTGACCTGATCTCGCCGACACCCGAACCGTTAGAGCGTTCGAATATCGCGACGCCATTGTAGAGCCTCGAATCACCGCGATTGACGAACCTCGTCAGCCGCGTTGATTTCGCATAGTTGTAGGCAACTAGCAGGCTGATGTTTTTGTAGAGTTCACGCTCGACGCTGGCACTGTACTGTATGGTCCGCGGGTTTTTGAAATTCCTTTCAAATACGGCAACGCCAGGGTTAAATGCCGTAAAACCCGCCGTTGGCAATACTCCGGCATATGTCGGACACGTCACCGGTCCGGGTGCGAGTGAGCAAAACGAACCGTCGCGATAAATGTTTCCGGCGATGACGCCGTCGGTGTTTCTCGGGCCGGCAACTACCAATCCGGGAATTCTGGCGTAGTAAATACCGCCGCCGAGACGGATAGCTGTTTTGCCGTCCTTACCTGGCGACCAAGATAAAGCAACACGCGGCGAATAACCGTCGGTCGCATCAGGAATGGTGCCATTCGACGGGAATCTCGGGTCATTTATGAACTGCCCGTAGGCACTCGCCGACGGAGCTGTTATTGGATCCGGCTGGTACTGAGCTTCCCAACGGAAACCGAGATTCAAGGTTACATTCGGCCGGACCTTCCAGCTGTCCTGGACATAAATGCCAGGCTCGACCGTCGAATATGCCTGCGATCCAGCCTGTTCGACCGTGCGACTGCCGATAGGTGCGAACTGCAGGTAGAGCGAAAGCCCGGCGGCACTCGTTCGGTTAATGTAGTTTTGGAATCCGGTGATTGCCTGGGCGATCGTCGGTGCCGCAAAAATGTATCGTCCGCGGGCAAAGCCGATGAATGTTTGAGAAACGCGGGTTCGGTTATAGTCGATCCCGAGTTTGATATTGTGGTTGCCGCGAATGATGGTGAAATTATCCGTGAATTGGTATCTGACGTCATCCGATGGAACCGGTAAGAAGAACGGACGCCCAAATCGGTATGAGATAGTACCGTCAAACGTGCCGATCGTCGTATCGGGCAGATCCGGCCCGTCGTAGAATCGCGGACGATTCTCTTTCGCTAACTGGACGCGGAATTCGTTGAGCAGGTTCGATGACAAGTTTGAGACGAGCTGGCCGATGAATGAATTGGAATTCCCGGTTTCTCGTCCATTCGCACTCGTGCCCCACGTCGGGACGTCAAATGTGCCATTCACCTGCTCAGATCGGCTGTAATTGTGCCGAAGCGTAAGTAAATTGTCTTTGTTGATCTGCACGTCGACCTTTCCGAGGAGAACGTCGGCAATGTTGGAGCGTTCGATGATGCCCTGCTCGCCCGGTGAATTGAACCGCGTGGCGAAAATACTTGCCAGCGTCGGATCGATCGAGTTTGGCTTGTTACTCTTGCCGTCATTTCGTTCGTATGCTACAAAGAAAAATGCTCGATCCTTCTTTATTGGCCCGCCTATATTGCCGCCGAACTGGTAATTGCGGCCATCTTCGGTCGGCAGCCGGGCTGCGACGGCGTCAGGATTCTGACCCGATAGCGACTGATTCCTGAAGAAAACGAATGCTGAACCCGAAGTGGCATTTGTGCCTGACTTGGTAACGGCATTGATAAATCCGCCCGAACTTCGTCCGAACTCGGCTGATGCTCCGACCGGAACGACTTGAAATTCTTTTACAGATTCAAGGCTGATCGTAAACGCCGGGCGTTGACCGCCACGCTGTTCGCCGAAGAAAGGGTTGTTTGCGTCGGCTCCGTCGATCGAAACGTTGTTCTGAATGCCTTTTTGGCCGTTGATCGTTATCTCGTCACCGTCCGGTCCTTGAACGATCGAAACACCCGGCGTTAGCTGGGCAAATCGCGAGAAATCACGCCGATTGATCGGTAGATTTTGCACGGCACGATCATTGATCTGAGTCGAAAGCTCGGTACGACCGGTCTCGACGCCTTCCGCATCGGACGAAACGTCGACTGAGACAACGGCTCCACCGACTTTCATTTCGATCTTGAACGACTGCGTCTGGCCGATGCTGACCGCGACATTTTCGAGCACGGAATTAGTAAATCCCGAGGCCGACGTGGTCACGCGATAGCGGCCGAGAGGTAAAAGCGGAGCACTGAACAATCCGTCGGAATTGGACATGACCGTTCTCTCAAAACCAGTCTCAACATTTTTAACGGTGATCGAGGCACCGGCGACAACGGCTCCATTCGGATCCGAAACTGTTCCCTGGATCAATCCGGTAGTCGCCTGCGATTGGGCAAATACGGATATACCGAGTAGCACTGCTATCGTGATGGATAGACAAATGCGGGACATTCTCAACATAAAATATCTCCTAATATTGTTTTGACAAAAAAAATAAGTAAATACCTTGATCTGCTTTCGAACAAGGGCGTTGTATCAATCGGTTGGGCGGGTAAATCACCAACAAA
>JAYSZT010000109.1:0-10558 GCA_043737915.1 Acidobacteriota bacterium | reverse complement strand
GGCTTCGTAATGGTCGGCCTCGACGTTCTTAATTCGGTCATTAACGGCAACTCCCGTGACGCCGTCGGTACCAGGCGGTAGCGGAAGAATGATCACCTGATAATGGATCGTTTGGTCTACTGAGGTGTCGGACAAATTGCCTTCACTGATTGAGGTGATAATGACCGGACACTGAGCCGGCGGCAAATTTTCGGCGAACGGTGGACACTCGATCAAAGATTCGGCTGGCACTTCGAACGGAACGCCGTCACCTCTGTCAGGAATAACTACAGTATTTGCCGCCGCGAGTTGAAAAAGCGTTCCGTCGGGAAAATTTGCATCGCCCTGTAGAAAAAACAGCCTGTAAATTGGCTCACCCGTCATCGCTGAAATTGCCTATTGAGGCAGATAAGCATTCTCAACCGGGCGGTCACTTGCAAGCCCAAATTGAACGGCGGTGAAGCCGGCCTGACTTCTCAGGAGATACCAAACGCCGTTCGAAGGCCTAAAGACCGCGGTGTCTGCCTTGCCGTCACCGTCAAAATCCCCGGAAGCCGGAACATCACCGTCAATTCCAAATGGAAACGCGAAGTACGAGAGATCTTCGCTCCGAAGAACGTACCAATCGCCCGTTGACGGCCGCCAAAATGCGATATCGGCCTTGCCGTCGCCCGTGTAATCCATCGGAGCGGCTTTGTCGGTCGGTACGCCGAACTGTGTCGCGAAAACGCCGCCGTTGCTTTTTGATATCCACCACTCGGTTCCGGTTCCGCCATTTGGACGAAAAACTGCGAGATCTGCCTTGCCGTCTCCGTCATAATCTCCGGGAGATGGTTTGTCGCCCGCCTGGCCGAACTGGGTGTAGGTGTACGTGCCGAGACTATCGCTGTTTGAGATATACCAAGTGCTGTCTGACGGCCGAAATACGGCGTTGTCGGTTTTGCCGTCGCCGTTATAGTCAGCGGCCACCGGAATATCTCCGCTCGCTCCGAACACTCGTGTGCGGTAAACTCCGGCCTTCGTCAGCATATGCCACGAGCCATCTGCCGGACGGAATACGGCGAAATCCGTTTTGCCGTCGCCGTCGTAATCGCCCGGAGCGGGAATATCGCCAACCGCTCCAAAAGCTCCGCCCGACGTGCTGCTGTTCGCACTCGAAATGAAGTACCACGCCGCCGAATCCGGTCGAAATACACTGATGTCAGCCTTTCCATCGCCATCAAAATCGGCATTCTTGTTTCGAGCGATCGCGAGACCCGCGACGGGGGCGTCGGAATTGTTGCCATCGATATTAAACGTGACGCCGCCCCAGGTCTCGTTGTGCGGCGCCTGCCACTGCTTGATGCGTTGATGGTTCGTCCATTCGTTTGTTGGGAATGAGGGAAACGAAACATACGTCCAGACCGAGGGGACATTGTCCCAGCGAGCCATCCAGATCGCATCCATTTTGCTTGGAGTGGGCAGGCCGACCCAGTCTTCCTGGGCATTTTTCGGCGAACCGTAAACGCCGGATTTGTAGCCGAGCTCTTTGATCCGGTCGGTCCAGCCTTTGAGAAAAGCAACAGTCGCCGCACGACAACCTAGTGTGTCGGGCGACGGCGGATCGTAGCGTTCCATGTCGTAATAGATAACGGAGCCGGTCGTCAGGCCGATCGCGACTGCGTCGGCAACGGCAATGTCGGCTTCGCCACGACCTTGAGTTTCTGCGGTAGCAACGTCGTAGCTCAGTTTCGCCGTGGTCGTCGAGGAGGTGCATGGCGATTGATAGCCGACAACCGTCGGAATCAAACCCCAGCCCATCGCCGTCACTTGATCGACCCACGCAGTATTAACAGGTTGAGCCGCACAGGCACGATTGCGTCCGCTGAAGTAGATATTCGTGTCGTACATCGGCGATGTGTTCCACCAGATCTGCATCTGGGCGACGCTGCCGGCCTGGCATTTGTCGAAACCGCGTTGAAGGCTGATCCTCGTATTTCCACCTGGAGGCAATGCGAAAAGCGGATTCTTTCCGGCTTCGCTGAGGGCGTTTGAGCGTTCGACTTCAGCAAATTGCTTGACCACAGGCGGCGTCACATCTTTGCCGGAGATGAAAACGCGCGTTTCCTGGATACACCCGGTTTTATCGCCGTAACAAGTGCCTTCTGTTCGTAGCGTCCATTTGCCTGAGACGATATCGGAACTTACATCTTTATGCGTATTCAGCCCAACGTTGCGCTCGACAAATGTCCAGTTCGAACCACCATCGATCGATGAGTAGACTGCCTTGCCTGAGAAATTTGAACTCGTTTGTAGTTCGATCGTGAGCCGCATTTCAGCGGAAGAGGGAAAAGAGAGACGCGAATTTTCGAGGTTGGTTTCGGTGAGATCTTTTGGGTCGATACCGACAGCGATAACGGCCCAGGTGTTTCCACCGTCGATAGTTTTTCTGATCTCCAAAGCAGACTCCCGGTTGTTCGAAAGTAATATCCAACCGGTATCGGAATCGTCAAATGCGATCTCGACTATCTTCG
This sequence comes from Acidobacteriota bacterium, assembly GCA_043737915.1. Classification (GTDB taxonomy): domain Bacteria; phylum Acidobacteriota; class Blastocatellia; order Pyrinomonadales; family Pyrinomonadaceae; genus OLB17. Next base: position 8,066 of record JAYSZT010000109.1, on the reverse strand, counting down.
CCGCCGCCGCTTTTCCGGTCGGAAGTTCGATCCAATCCTCGCCGTTGTTACTAGTGCGAAAAACTGAATCCCGAGTGAACGCCACCACTGCGTTTCGTCGCAAAGACTGAATCCCGACGATCTGCGAGGCACCGGGAGCCTGAGCGAGCGTTGGGATAAGGAAAGAGGAAAGTAAAAAAACCAACGGAAGCATTAATTTCATGGCAACACCTTGTTTTGTCTATGAGCACAGATTATGGATTTCAATTTAAGTATAACCGATTCAGATGTCAGGCGCCAAGAAAAAAAGATCGGTTGAACTGGAGGTATTCAACCGATCTTTAAGTTATCCCTAAGCGGGCTTTTCGAACTATTTCTTATTTCGGGCCACCAGCGAGTTTGCCGATGAGCGAGAAGAGAGGTAAGTACATCGAAATAACGATCGAACCGATAGTTATACCAAGGAATGCGATCAGGACCGGTTCCATCAGACCGAGCAGATCGGCGATGGCGGTATCTACTTCTTCTTCGTAAAAATCTGCGATCTTGCCGAGCATCGCGTCAAGGGCACCGGTCTGTTCACCGACGCCGATCATCTGCCCGACCATGTGTGGGAAGACCTTGGTCGCCTTGAGCGGGTCGACGAAATTCTCACCGCGCTCGACCCCGGCACGAACCTTAAGAATTGCGTCTTCGATGATGACGTTACCCGCGGTTTTGGCCGTGATGTCCAATGATTGCAGGATCGGAACGCCGGACGAAAGTAAGGTGGAAAGGATTCGCGAGAATCTCGCAACTGCAACCTTTCGCAGGATGCTGCCGATGATTGGCATTTTCAGCATTAAAGCATCAAGTTGCCAGCGGCCTTTCGGAGTTTTGTAGTAAAAGCTAATTCCGACCGCACTTCCGATGAGGATGATGAGTGTTGCAAGTCCGCCCCAACCGGCGACGAAACCACTTATCGCCATGACGATACGTGTCGGCAGCGGAAGCAATTCACCCGGTCCGAGCAGGCCTAAGAAGATCTGCTGAAACTGCGGGATAACGACGACCATGATTATCGCAATGGCTCCGATCGCGACGGCGATGACCGCCGACGGATAGATCGATGCCGAGACGATACTTCGTTTTAGCTTGACGACCTTCTCGATCAGCGTTGCGAGACGCTGCAGGATCAGATCGAGCACACCGCCCGTTTCACCGGCCTCGACCATGTGGGTGTAAAGTTTGTCGAAAACTTTCGGATGTTTGTCGAGTGCAGCATATAGTGACGAGCCTTCCTCGACGCTTTGGCGAACCTGACGCAAAACGTCTTTGAAGAAAACGTTCTGCTGCTGTTCCCCGAGAATATCGATACACTGCACCAGCGGCAGACCGGCATCGATCATTACGGAAAACTGCCTTGTGAAAACAGCTAGTTCCTTGGCCTTGACCTTTTTACGGCGGCCGAGTTTCGGGATCGAGAGTTCTCGGCCCTTTTCTTTAGCCTGCGTCATTACGATCTGCTCGCGTCGTAAAAGCGCCCGCAATTCATCCTGAGTCGCGGCTTCACGGTCACCTGAGACCAATTCGTTGAGGCGGTTTCTACCCTTAAAAGCAAATGTTGGCATTGTTAAACTCCAATAAGAAATGGAAAGTGAAAAACGGGGACTTATCAGTTGAAGGATCCGGAGTGAAAAGTGAATGGGTGGTACTTCTTCGGCATTCTATTTTCGTTAACGTCTTTTATCGGGGACGTTCGCCGATACTTCTACCCTGGGCATACGGGCTGCCGGCAGGTCTGGGTGGCATCCCGGGGCGGGCCTGACCGCCGCCGTATGCTTGATTGAGGCCGCTGCCGCGTTCGATAAGTTCTTTCAGCTCATCCGTGTTCGACGAACGCTGCATTGCGACATCGAGCGTGATCTGCTTTTTGTGCACCAATGAGGCAAGAGCCTGATTAAATGTTTGCATTCCAAACTTGTCCTGACCGGTCTGCATCATCGAGTAGATCTGGTGGATCTTATCCTCGCGAATAAGGTTGCGGATGGCGGGGTTCGGGATGAGGATCTCGAGTGCCATCGCCCGGCCGTTACCGGCAACGTTCGGCAATAGTGATTGACACATGATCCCTTCAAGAACCAGAGACAACTGCGTACGAACCTGCGATTGCTGGGCCGATGGAAACACGTCGATGATACGGTTGATCGTTGAATAGGCGGAGTTCGTGTGAAGCGTGGCAAACGTCAAGTGGCCTGTTTCTGCGATCCTAAGTGCCATTTCGATCGTTTCGAGATCACGCATTTCGCCGACGAGCACGATGTCCGGATCCTGACGAAGGGCGGTTCGCAGGGCAGCCCCGAACGAATGCGTGTCGGCCGCGACCTCTCGCTGATTGACCACACAATTCTTATGATTGTGCAGAAACTCGATCGGATCCTCAATAGTCAAAATATGGTCGTGGCGGTCCATATTGATCTTATCGATCATCGATGCGAGCGTTGTCGATTTACCGGAACCGGTCGGGCCGGTCACGAGAACCAAACCGCGCGGCTTTTTGCATAGATCGGTAACGATCTGTGGCAGGCCGAGGGCTTCGAAGCTCTTGATCTCGTACGGGATCGAACGGAACACTGCGCCTACCGCGCCTTTCTGGTTAAAGAGATTGGCACGAAAACGTGACATTCCTTTGAGGCCGAAAGAGAAGTCGAGCTCAAGATTTTCTTCGAAGCGGTGCTTTTGGGCATCGGTCAAGACCGAATAAGCAAGCCGCTTCGTGTCCGATGCCGTGAACGCGGGGAAGCCGGTGAGCGGCGATAGATGTCCGTGAACACGAACCTGCGGGGGTGAGTTTGTCGACAGGTGCAGATCCGACCCGCCGGCATCGGTCATTTTCCTGAGAAGGTCGGGCAGTGTGACCTGCGATTCGACAGTTGCTGGGTTTTCGTAGCTCATAAATTTGATTGGTCAATAGACGAACGTGAATCGTAAACAGTCAATATGTCAGTACTTTCTTCCATTTACGGTCAACGAATCACTTATTCCTTGGTCGCTGCACGCTGTGTACCGCGAACACGATTTTGCAGAGAATCGAGTACCTTCTCCGATTCCTCAGCGAGTCGTTCCTGTTGATCGACCGGCGAATTGGTGGCGACATTGTAGATGCGGCCATCAACTTCGGTGAAGTAGAACATTCGGGATTGAACTTGGCCCGCTTTTGATTGAGATTGAGCAACTACGACATATACCGTGCGTCCACCGATCTCTTTTTGATAGTCGTTAACGACCCAGCCATTCTCGCGGATCATCTGATTGATGACATCCCGGCGGAGAGCACCGGTCGAAACGCCGCCAACACTTTTGTTAACGCCCACCGTCATGCTGTCGCCGACTGCCGGACCGACAACCGAGATCGACGCCGAACCAACCTGTGAGCCGGCTGAGTCGTCAACGCGGAATTGCAATTCGGACGGTGATTTTTGGCTAGGTTTCCACGAATTATTAGGCGTTGCCGATTTCGAGGACGTTTTTGCCTTTGTTGCCACTTCGCCGTTCGATGACCCGGCGGCACGTGCGAGACGCAATTGACGCAGCCGAAGCGAACGATTGCGAGCTTGTAAGGCACGCCGTTTCTTCTGGCGGGCTCGGTATTGCTGCCACCACTTTTTCGAGTATTTCTTGTATCGTTTCTGTTTTTTCGCTTTACGCGGACCGGCCTCGACGCTATTGGTTGCGAGCGGTATGATGACCGTGCCGCCAAGTAATAAAGCTAGAGATAATGCAATTGCCCTTACTAACATATTTCCTCCAAAATCCTATGCCACTGTTTCCTTCACTACTTCTTCGATCGTAGTAATTCCCTGACGGATCTTACACAGGCCTGATTCACGGAGCGTGATCATGCCGTGCTCGATCGCCTTTCGTCTTAATTCCATCGCACTCGCCCCGATGATTATTAGTTCACGGAGTTCGTCGACGATCTCCATAACCTCGTAAAGTCCGACCCGGCCCTTAAATCCGGTGTTGTTACAGGTCGCACAGCCGCGGCCTTTGTATAACTTAAGTCCGGCTACTTCGTCGGGTTTGAATCCGACTTCAATAAGGCCTTCGGCGGGTGGTGTGGTGACTTCTTCTTTGCAATTGCTGCAAATTCGGCGGATGAGTCGCTGTGCCTGAATGATGTTGACCGACGTCGCGACGAGGAACGGTTCAATACCCATGTTTACCAGACGAGAGACCGTCGATGGGGCATCATTCGTGTGTAGGGTTGAGAGCACGAGGTGGCCGGTTAGAGCGGCTTTGATCGCGATCTCGGCGGTTTCAAAATCTCGGATCTCGCCGACGAGAACAATGTTCGGATCCTGCCGAAGGAACGAACGGAGAGCGGCGGCAAAATTTAGACCGATCTGCTCCTTCATCTGCACCTGATTGATGCCTTGAAGGTTAAATTCGACCGGATCTTCGGCCGTCATGATGTTTGTCTCTGAAGTGTTCAATGCCTGCAGAGCCGAGTAAAGAGTGTTCGTTTTACCGGATCCCGTCGGTCCGGTGACCAGAACCATTCCGTAAGGATTCGCGATCGCTTTCTTAAATTTCACGAGGCTCTCTTCTTCGAAACCAAGCTTGGTCATATCGAGCATGAGCTTGTCTTTATCAAGCAAACGCAACACAACCTTTTCGCCGAAGAGAGTCGGCAGTGACGAAACACGGAAATCGAGTTCGCGCGAGCGGTTGTCGACCTTGACCTTGATCTTGATTCGGCCATCCTGCGGCAGGCGTTTCTCGGAAATGTCGAGTTTCGCCATGATCTTGAGACGGGAGATCAGAGGATCGCGGATGCTGAGCGGCGGATGCATTACGTCATACAAAATACCGTCGATACGAAACCGGATCCGGAAATCCTTTTCATACGGCTCGACGTGAATATCGGATGCTCCGCGGCGAAGCGAATCGACCATCAAAACATTTACGAGCCGAACGACCGGGGCGTCTTCACTGGCACGGGCGAGAGCCGCCAGATCGATCTCTTCGTTATCTTCAATGACCTCGAATTCTTCCGCACTCTGACTTCCAAACTCGAATCGATCGAGGGAAACATCAAGGTCTGATTCATTGAGGCGTTCAACGACGGCGGGCTGATTCGGATTTTTAACAACCGTGTTGCCATTTCCGTTGCCGTTGCCGTTGCCATTGCCGTTGCCGCTGTGAGCTTTCGACGCGAACCCACTCTCCGCCTGGGTCGCAAAAGCAGCGTCAAAGATGTCTATCTCGTTGGAGCCTATATAGTATTTGCCGATGGCAAGTTGGATCGACGATTCTGCAGCTATGACCGGTTCGACATTGTATCCGGTCATGAACTTAATATCGTCCATCGCAAAAACGTTGGTCGGATCGGCCATTGCGAGGGTCAGCGTCGCACCGACCTTGGAAACCGGCAGGACTGAATATTTTAGGGCGACCTCGTGTGAGATCAGCTTAATGACGCTGGGTTCGATGTGAAAGAGCTCAAGGTTGATCGATGGGACGCCATATTGGCGGGACAAAACTGCGGTCACGACATCGTCTGACACAATGCCGAGCTTTACGAGGTTAGATCCTAGCCTTCCTCCATTCGCACGCTGGAATTCCAGAGCCTCACGCAGTTGCTGCGAGGTGATCAGGTTTTCGCGGACAAGTATTTCCCCAAGTTTTGCTGACATTTAATTTGAAAGTTGCCTAACAGATACTCCGTTTTGACGGGCGTCATGCAGAAGCGATGTGTTCGGTAAATTACTGAGAGGTTCTAAAGAAAACGATGCTAAACATCGTTGACTTCTAATACTACAATGTTTAACTTTCGGAAGTCAATAAAATCTTTTCTCAAAGTGAAAAGAAAATGACCGATTCTTGATCAAGAATCGTTCTGTCTGACCGACGTGGTGAAAATAAAGCTGGAGATAAGAACGGGGACGAGTGAGGCGTATTCGTTTCTTTTACTGTTCACCTCTCGCTTGTTTGCGGAGTTGGACAATAAAAGATTGGACGGCGGATGACTCTATCGAATCGGGAAAGAGACGTAGGAATTCTTCGTAAGTCGCGATGGCCTCGGCGTATTTTTGCTGCCGTTCGTAAACGAGGCCGAGTAGTTGATAGATAACGAGTGCATCGGGTGCACCTGAAAGTTGTTTTAGTGCCAATTTCAGATACTTGGCTGACTCGGTATAGTTCGCCCGTTCGGCATCAAATCCACCTGCACCACCGGAACCCTCCGCACGCTCTTTGTAAAGAAGGCCTAAACCGGTCAATGCTTCAGGTTGAAAGCCTTTCCCCTCAGTGATCGAACGTTTGAACGCTGCAATGGCTTTCTGCTCCTCGCCGCTTTCTTTTAAGATGCGGCCTTCGACAGCGGTTGCCTCGGCGAAATTGGGACGCAACTTTCGAGCGGCATTTATTGATCGTTGAGCCTCTTCCAGATCTCCCGTATCGGACTGTGTTCGGGCGAGAGCGAGAAACGCATCGGGATAATTCGGCCGCAGTTTGATCGCGTTCTTGTAAGCGATGATCGCTTTTTCACGATCGGACGTTGTTAAGCGTTCGGCCTCCTGGAAAGCGAGTTCGGCTTCGTCGGTGGTAGCGATCAAGCCGATTTTGATCTCGCCCTTTTGCGCGGCGGCGAGTGTCTGTAATTTCTCAGTAAATCCATCGGCCCTGACCCGGATCGAATGGGCACCCGCTGAAACTGACTTTATTTCCAAACGCCCGTCGGAACCTGCCTTCCCAAATAATACGCCGTCAATCCAGATCGCGGCAGAGGGTTGTGTGACTATTGTAACGAGACGGAACTTTGCCGCTGCCGTAACGGGTTTCTTGGCTTGCGAAAATCCGACCTGGGCCACGACGAGCAACGTAAAAAACGCAAGTAACACGCCGATCGATATTTCCGTTTTTTTCGCAGTCATTTTAAATACCTCGTTCACGACGTCCGAACCGCCAGTTCAGTATCTTTATTTTACCTTATTTAATTGAATATTTATGCGTTCTTTTAATGCGATCTTGGTCGCCAATTCACATTCAAAAGCGGAGCGAAGATTTCGCCTTGATTTTTTCGTGTCAAAAACTATAATGAAACGTTCGTGGCTGGGTAGCTCAGCTGGTTAGAGCGCGGGATTCATAACCCCGAGGTCGAGTGTTCAAGTCACTCTCCAGCCACCATTAAGATCAAGAATTACGGCAGATCGGCATCTGCCTTTTTTTATTTTTGCCCTGTATCACGAGCAAAAAAAGCCGGTCGCGTCGCGTTCTCGCCTACGAAGCTCTGGCGTATATAGGTAAACTAGATAGAGCGGCAATTTCGAACGTTGTTCGTTTAGGCTAATGAAAACCGGGATACTTAACAATCGAAATTTCATCTTGTTGTTCTCGGCTCAGATCGTCTCTTTGCTGGGAAGCGGTGTTACAACGGTCGGTCTGGCGATATTTGCCTATCAATTGACCGGCGGAAACTCCGCGACGGTTGTGATCGGAAATGCTCTGTTTTTGCGGATCCTTGCATTCCTGATCTTTTCGCAACCGGCGGGCGTTCTTGCGGATAGGTTTAACCGGAGACACATCCTTATTGCCGCTGACATCTTACGCTTTTGCCTGCTCGCTCTGTTCCCGTTCATCACCGAGGTCTGGCAGATATATGCATTGATCTTTGCAATAAACGCTGTGACTGCGTTCTTCACGCCGACTTTCGAATCGAGCATCCCGGAGGTCGTCGGTGAGGCGAATTATGTCAAAGCCCTTTCCTATTCACGGGTCGCAGTCGATATCGAAGCCATCGCGGCCCCCGCGATCGCCGGATTGTTGGTCGTTTGGCTCGGCGTACGTTGGGTTTTTTGGTTTGACGCTTTCACGTATCTGGTTTCGGCGGCATTGGTTATGGCTGCAGTTGTTCCTTTCGTCAGCAAATTGGTCGTGCCGCTCTCGATCAGGGTTTTTCTATCGGAAATTCAAACCGGAACGCGTGTTCTCCTCCGCGAACCGTCATTGCGCCAAGCTTTAATTTTAAGTTTCGTCGAGGCGACGGCGGGTGCAGCCGCGATCGTTGCAACTGTTGCGTATGTCCGTGACGCCCTCGGCCGAGA
>JAYSZT010000108.1:0-4766 GCA_043737915.1 Acidobacteriota bacterium | reverse complement strand
TATGACACGGCTCGAAAATTTCAAACGGAATGTACGCGAGAGCGATGTTACGACCTCTCTTTACGAGAGTGGTTTTGGTTCGAGCAGGTCCTTGTATGAGAAAGCGGGTCAGAAATTAGGGATGACTCCCGCAACTTATAAAAAAGGCGGAAAAAATATGAAAATTAATTATACGATCGTTGATTCACGACTCGGCAAACTGATGGTTGCAGCGACGGAAAAGGGCATTTGTGCGGTTAGTTTTGGCGAAACTGAGGACGAGCTAAAAAGTGAATTACAACATGAGTTCTTTGCCGCGACGATCGAGAATGATGACGCGATCCTCACAGAAGCAGTTACAGCAATATTACGCAGCCTCGATGGTGAAAAGACGATTCTAACCTTGCCGCTCGATCTGCGGGCAACTGCATTTCAGATGCGTGTTTGGTCCGAGTTGCGAAAGATACCGTACGGCGAAACACGTTCGTACGGCGAGATCGCCACGTCCCTTGGAAATCCGAAGGCATATCGTGCTGTCGCCCGGGCGTGTGCCACAAATCCGGTGGCTCTTGTAAATCCGTGCCATCGCGTCATCGCGAGTGACGGCAAACTAAGCGGCTATCGATGGGGAATTGAACGCAAAAAGAAACTGCTGGATAACGAAAAACCGGCCTAGAGAAGTCACAAGAAACAAGTTTCAGACCACGTCACAGGGAGACTTTGCGTGTCTGAAACTTTTTTTATATGCTTCTCGTAACGATACGTTCAATTCGGTTCATTTTACAAAGTCAGGGAAAGTTATGAAATCAAAGCTCGTTTTGCTTGCGTTTGTGGCTATCGGCCTATTTTTCGGCGTTCGTGCGGATGCTCAGAGTTATGCGATCACAAATGCGAAGATCGTGACCGTTTCGGGTACGACGATCGATAAAGGCACGGTGGTCATTCGGAATGGGTTGATCGAATCGGTCGGTGCGGGCGTTACTCCGCCGGCGGATGCACAGGTATTCGATGCCAACGGATTGACGGTTTATCCAGGATTTATAGATGCTTTGACAAGTCTTGGACTGGCGACAGCACGGCCGGTCGCTCCGGGCGGCGGCGGTCAAGCAGCAGCAGCAGCAGCAGCGGCGGCACAACCGTCGACGTCGAATTCTAATTATCCGACAGGACTGAGGCCAGAGGACGAGGCGGTGACAGAATTGCGGTCCGGTGAGTCTCAGTTCGACGCTATTCGTAATGCGGGAATTACGACGGTTTTGACGACGGGAAGATCAGGAATTTTCAACGGCCGATCGGTTGTGATAAATCTTGCCGGCGATTGCGTTTCCGGGATGGTGATAAAAGACCCGTTTGCCGAGCACGTAAGTTTTGCGACGCTTGGTGCCACCTATCCGCAATCACTTCTCGGTACGTTCGCGGCGATCAGGCAGATCTTTTACGATGCTCAGCGATTGCAGGAAATGCAGAAAATGTACGCCGCTAACCCAAAAGGTATGAAGCGTCCTGACGCGGATCGATCGCTCGAAGCACTTTTCCCGGCGATAAACGGACAAATGCCGGTGGTTTTCAATGCAAATACGGAAGTCCAGATCAAGCGTTCGCTCGGTTTACTTAAAGAATTAAATCTAAAAGGTATCATCGCGGGCGGTCAGGAAGCGTGGAAGGTCGCTGACCTGCTAAAGGCTCAGAACGTGCCTGTTTTGCTGTCGCTTAATTTTCCCAAACGAACGACCGCATCAAACCCTGATGCCGATCCCGACACGCTGGAAACTTTACGGTTTAGAGCCGAGACGCCAAAGGGTGCGGCGAAGCTCGCGACGGCCGGCGTCAAATTCGCTTTCCAATCCGGTGCGGCGACATCGATCGGTGATTTTTTCACGAATGCCGGGAAAGCGGTCGATGGTGGATTGAGCAAGGACGCGGCAATTCGTGCGATGACGCTGGGTTCGGCTCAGATCCTTGGCGTTGACGATCGGCTCGGGTCGATCGATCCGGGGAAGATCGCGAACGTCGTGGTCGTCAAAGGCGATCTTTTCGGCACCGATAAATATGTCACGCACGTATTCGTCGATGGTAAATATTACGAGCAAAAAGAACTGCCGAAGCGTGATGCCAAACCTGCGGACGGCGGAGCAACACCAGCCGGAAACATACCGAACATCGGCGGATCGTACGCCATCACGATCGAGATTCCCGGTCAGTCTTTGGCGGCAACACTGAATTTCATTCAACAGGGTAATTCTTTTACCGGCACTTTGGTTTCTCAGCTAGGCACTTCGCAAATAAAAGACGGAAAGGTCACCGCCGACGGATTTACCCACACAGCTTCGGTTGAATTCGGCGGAACATCGCTCGAAATCGCCGTCAAAGGCAAGGTCACCGGCAATCAGATCGCCGGCAGCGTCGATACGCCGCAGGGAACTGTCGCGTTTAGCGGGACGAAGAATCCGTGAGTCTTGGAAGTTGGAAAGTAAAGTTGAAAGTTGGTAGAGAGAATTCAGAATTCGGAATTAAGAATTCAGGATCAAGAGCTCAGTGTTGGCAGGAACATGTTTGGTTTCGTGAGTTAAACGTTATGAAAAAGGTCATATCTTATTTGGTTTTGTCGGTGATCTTGATTGGGAACCTAAGTATTGCGAGCTTTGGGCAATCGAAAGGTGAGGTTTTGATCAAGAACGGGACAGTGATTACTGCTGCGAAAGGCACGCTGGCCAATACCGACATCTTGATCAGGGACGGCAAGATCGTGAAGATCGGCAAGAATCTGAGTGCATCGGCGGGGGCTCAAACGATCGACGCGACCGGCAAGTTTATAACGCCCGGCATCATCGATGCCCACTCGCACTCAATGCTCGACGCGATCAACGAAGGGGCGTACTCGGTGACGTCGATGACCGGTGTCGGGGACATGTTAAATCCGACGGATATAGCGATTTACCGGGCACTCGCCGGCGGCGTAACTTCCGCCCTGCTCCTTCACGGCTCGGCAAATTCAATCGGCGGCAAAAGTGTAGCTGTGAAGTTCAAATGGGGTCATCCAGTCGAAGATTATCCAATCGCTGACGCTCCACCTGGGATTAAATTCGCACTGGGCGAAAACGTTAAACGCTCAACCTCATTCGCCCCGCCGGGATCGCCGGTTCGTTACCCTCGGACGCGAATGGGCGTAATTGAAACAATGCGTGACGCGTTTCTAAGAGCGAAGGATTATCGACAGGCATGGGCGGATTACAGATCGAAGAAGACAAAGGTACAGCCGCGTAAAGATCTCGAACTCGAACCGATTGTCGAGATACTCGAAGGCAAACGCCTCGTCCACGCTCACGGCTACCGGAGCGATGAACATCTCAACCTGCTTTTGCTCGCGGATGAATTCGGGATTAAGGTTGCCACACTTCAGCACGGCCTCGAGGCGTACAAGATCGCTCCGGAGATCGCCAAACGCGGTACGGGCGTTTCGATATTTACTGACAGTTGGGGTTATAAGCTCGAGGCGTATGATGCGATCCCTTACAACGCCTACATTCTCTGGAAGAACGGCGTGAACGTTTCAATCAATTCGGATTCGGATGAACGTATGCGGCGGCTTAATCTCGACGCGGCGAAGGTAATGAAATACGGCGGTGTACCTGAGGAAGATGCGTTCAAGATGATCACGCTCAACCCCGCGAAACAACTCGGTATCGACAAGCGGACAGGTTCGATCGAGGTCGGCAAAGATGCTGACGTCGTGATCTGGACGGCACATCCTTTCAGTGTTTATTCACGAGTGGAAACCACAATGGTCGACGGCGAAATTCTGTTTGACCGAACAAAAGACGCCCAGAAAAGAACTGATCTGGCCAAGGAACGGGAAACACTTGAGAAGCTAGACGTAAATAAGGCTCCCGGTTCGGGCGGAACGCCGCCGGCAGTGCCTAAAGAACGTCGCCGCGGTGACCGCGACGAAGCCGAAGATGGCTTTGGGAGGGATCAATAATGAACGACCTCAAGTTAACGCAAAGTCGAAGAGAAGCAAAGACGCAAGTTGAAATTGCAAGGAGCAAAACATTCGTGAACGACAATTTCTTTAATCTTAGCGGCTTTGCCCCTATGCGGCTTTGCGTCGCAATCCTTGGCATCGCGGTCTCGATGTTCGCTCAAAATGATGGGACCGAACAGAATGCGACGGGTAAGGGCGGGACTTTTGCGATCGTCGGTGCTCGGGTCGTCACAGTTTCGGGTGCGGTCATCGAGAACGGGACTGTTGTAATCCAGAATGGAAGGATAACGGCCGTCGGGGCCGGTGCGTCGGTTCCGTCGGGTGCGGAAAAGATCGATTGCAAAGGCCTCAGCGTTTATCCGGGAATGATCGATGCGGGAACGAATATGGGACTGACCGAGATCGGTCAGGGCGTGAACGCGTCCGTCGATATTTCTGAGACAGGGACGATGAATGCGAACGCGAAAGCGATCAAAGGCATCCATCCGTATTCGGCGAACATTAATGTGACACGCGTGAACGGTATCACGACCGTGATGTCGTATCCGACCGGTGGACTAATCGCGGGCCAGGGTGCGGTTATAAATCTTAACGGTTCAACTCCTGATGAGATGGTCGTGGTCAGCGAATTCGGCCTCGTGATCAATTTTCCGCGAATCGCAACATTTGGCGGGTTTGGCGGAGGATTTGGCGGGCCGCCGATCGAGTTTAGCGAAGCGGTCAAGCGACGTGATACACAACTCGACGAGTTGAAAAAAATGTTCACGGCCGCCCAGAATTATCTGCGTGCCCGAGACGCTTTTGC
>JAYSZT010000107.1:0-21893 GCA_043737915.1 Acidobacteriota bacterium | reverse complement strand
GTCTTGCTGCCGCATCGCGATATACTCTCCGATGTACTGATAAATACGTTCGACGAATTGATTGAAGAATCGCTCCGCCAGGTCGTGCTCCTCGAGTGCCGAGTAGAATAAAAGCCTCATAAAACCTACGTCGGCACTATGTTTATTCAGCGAATCGAGAGCGATCTGATAACAAACCGTATAATCATCCTTATCGGCTAACGCTTTTTTTAGAATTTCGTTCTCTTCCCAAGGGAATTTTTTAACACCGTCCTGACAGCCCTTGTTATCGAGTATCGCCTGATAAAGAGCGTCTTTGGTCGCGAAATGGCGAAAGACCATCGCCTCAGAGATACCCGAAACTCGGGCTATTTCCTTCGTAGTCGTGCCTCGAAAGCCGCGTTGAGAAAACAGATCGACCGCCGTTTGCAGTATCTGCTCACGACGTTTGTCACCGGTCATACGGGCCGACGGGTCACAATTAAAAAAATCTTTGATCAAAATTTCTCCTACTTAGTACAAAGTAAGTCCTTACTTACTTAAAAAACAGCATAATATTTTAGAAATAAGGTTGTCAAATCTTTTTTGTGACAAATGTCACAAGATGGAAACATGCGAACATTCGAACCCTAAAATTCGTTACAACTATTCACGGGCCGCCAAGCATCCGACGATACGCGGTTTTAAGGCGGATCGAGATTGTCCGCAAATTTTAAATAGATCAGAAAACCTTAATAATTCGGAGGAATTTAATATGTCGGAGTTTGAAGCAGAAGTTAAAAAAGCAGAACAGGAATTGGAACAGAGCCTCGTACCGGTCGGCGGTGCAGGTGACGGCAAGCAAGGGTTTATTGACGACGAATTTTTAGGAGATCTTAAGATGCAGGCACAAGACTACGGACAGAAAATACAAGACGCAGCGTCCCAAGCAAAGGATTTCGCGAGCGAGAAGTTCGCCGCCGCCGGTGACAAATTCAAGGAACTGCAAGGCAAAGACCCGAAAGAACTGATCGAGGACGCCAAAGAGTTTGCCCGCCAAAAACCGGGCCAAACCATCCTAATCTCCGCCGCTATCGGGCTCGTTCTCGGCCTTCTTTTCCGCACCGGCCGCAGATAATTACCTATCATTAAAAGTGAAATGGCGGCCCGAATCCGGACCGCCATTTTTTCGTTCATCCCCGGTTTTTTATTCCGTTAGTTGCCTAACCCTTGTTTATGCTTTTTCCGGTATCGCTGACTGCCTCGCCGACTGCGTCAACCGCTTCGCCGACTCCTCGTTTCAGTTTGCCCCAGGTGTCCTGTGTTTTGCCTGCGGCATTTTGTGCCTCGCCTTCCGCTTCGAGGGAGTCGTTGCCGGTTGCTTCACCCGCTTTGTCCTTGACCCAGCCTTTTGCTTGTTCCCATTTTCCTTCTACTTCGTCTTTGTTTGGTAGTGACATATTTTTTCTCCTTAAGTTATTGTTCGTAAATCTTTCGACTGACTTTTCTTGGATCTCTGTCTGCGTTAAAAAATCACGTTCGGGGGGTCGCCGGGGATCGGTTCTGGAAATGACGGCAATGGCTCGGGATCGTACGCGGGCTCGACAGCCGGGTCGATCGGCGGATCACTGACAGGATACGGATTAGGTTCTCTGGGCGGATCGCGCGTTCCCTCGGGTTCCGTCGGGTGCGGATCGTCCGGAATTTGTGGTTCGGCAATGGGATCTTTCTGGGTCGTTTGCAAGAAGCTTTCGTTAGACACTATGGTTTTCTCCTTTAACCGAAATTTCTAACTGTATTTTAGTCTTAGGCTTTTGCTGGTGTATGTACGCTCGGGTACAAAAGGAGCGAGGTTGTGCGTGAGACTAAAAACTGCGAATGCCATGTCGCGATCGCGATTGGGATCAGTTTGATGTCCCGCAAAGTCGCCAAGGCCGCAAAGGGATGCGAGGAGAAAAGTCTAGTTCGAGATTCTTAATTCCTCTTTGGGTTCTTCGAGTCATTGCGGGAAATCTATTTCGCCGCGCAAGTCGGACCAAACCGCGACTGTCGACGAAACTATAATTTTAACCGCTCGTACTGGGCGAAGAGTTTCGTGATCTCGGCGTTCAGTGATTGTTTAGCGACCGAGGACGTTTCTTTATCGCGACGTTTTACTAATTCTTCGATCTCGTGAGCAAGTATCTCTGCCTTGGTCTCGGGCTTTTTGTTCTTTGGTATCTGGTATTTATTGTTCATGGTTTGTTAGAAGCCGGAGGCCGGAATTCAGTAGGTAAAGGTGGACGGCGGACGGCGGAAGGAGACAGCGGTGCCTGGTGCGTTCTCTTTGCAGGTTCTGCGGATTCTTGTCGCTTAGTATGCTCTCTGACGGGCGATCGAGGAAAGGGTGGATAAAATAAAGAAAGACTACTCGAAATCTGGATTCGAGTAGTCTTTCTTGTTTATTTATCAGGCAGTTGGAGAAGCGGAACATGCTATGCGTGCTCCGTATCTACTAGACCTGCGCGTGGATCAGGCGGCGGGTTTGGTCGCCGAATAGGACGTCGATCTTGTGCGGTTCGATCACTGCTGTGACCTCGCCGTGGCCGAACGTCGTGTGCATCATTGCCTGTCCCTTGCGGTACTTGCGGGTGCGGTCATAGCCTGATGCGGCTTTGGCCCGGCCGACGGACACTGCGGTTTTTACACCGCGGCTGAACGTGCTGGCCGTCCCACATGTGGAGCAGACCGCTTTCGTGATCTTGCCTTGTTTCGTAACCGTCTCGATATTGTGATCTTGCTCGACATCACATGCCGAACACATCATCTCGAGAGTGTCGCCTACTGCGTACTTTTGAGTCAACATATTTACCTGTCCTTAAAAACTATCTAAATCGACGCGGTCGGAATGAACGGAAGTTCTTTTTGCCCGGGGCACCTTTACCCGCCGGCATTGCCGAAGCAAGAATTTCACCACCGAAAGCCGGCAGCAGAACGCGTTCGACCTTTTGTCCGGTCAATTTTTCGATCGCCCGCATCGAATGCTCTTCAGCAGTCGTGAAAAGGGTGATCGCCCGTCCGGTTTTACCCGCTCGTCCGGTTCGTCCGATACGGTGGACATAGTCCTCCGCGACCTCGGGTATATCATAGTTTATCACATGCGAGACCGAATCGATATCGATTCCTCGGGCAGCCACGTCCGTTGCGACGAGGATGCTGGTATGGCCTGATTTGAAGCTGCGAAGAGCAGCCTCGCGCTGCGATTGCGAACGGTCGCCGTGGATTCGGTTCGATTTATGCGAACGAGCCTCCAGGATATGTGCGAGCCGGTCGGCACCGCGTTTTGTGCGCGTGAAAACCAGAACGCGTTCGAAATCTTCTTTCTCGAGCAGGTCGAGGAGCAGAACCGTTTTCGACTGAGCGGCGACCGGATAGGCCGTCTGCTCGATCAGGTGTGCTGCCTTGCCACGCGGGCTGACCTCGACGTAGACCGGATCTTTCAACATAGGTGTAGCGATTCGTTCGATCTCAGCCGACATTGTTGCGGAGAAGAATAACGTCTGGCGTTCCGTCGGTATCACCTTAACAATACGTTTGATCGCCGGCAGAAAGCCCATGTCGAGCATCCGGTCGGCTTCGTCGAGAACAAGGGTCGTCAATTTCGAGAAATTGAGCATTCCCTGATCCATAAAGTCGATCAGGCGGCCCGGCGTTGCAACGATGATGTCACATCCGCGGCGAAGTGCCTGGATCTGTCGGTTGTAACCCGCTCCGCCGATGATTGCCGTGCAGGTCACACCGCGAGGTGCAAACTGGCGACAAGCGGCCTCGGTCTGGTTAGCCAACTCGCGAGTTGGTGAAAGGATAAGAACGCTGGTGCCGCGACGGTTTTTGTCCTCGTTCAGCTTCTGCAAGATCGGCAGCAAAAACGCTGCGGTTTTGCCTGTACCTGTTTCGGCACAAGCCATAATGTCGTGTCCCTCTAAAAGTACCGGGATCGCCTGTGCCTGGATCGGAGTCGGCTCTGTATAACCCAACTGCTCGCACTTTTCCATCAAAAACGGGCTTAGGCCCAAATCATTAAAACTCATTTGTAAATTAAAATATCTCTAGATCAACTAAAGAGTCGCATAGGTTTTGAGCACACAGTTACTGTGTATCGTTCGACGTTTCCACGTACGTGTAAACAGACGAATAGCCAACATGAGTTGGAACTCTAAACAATTCTTCAGGATGTAATAAGAAGTTACTAACGCGGCGTGATCTTCAGTCTAACGGTGAAAACGAAGGAACCTACGTTCGAGGGGTCAGCATTCATGGTGCGAACCGCTTCTAACAGTCATAACGACCCGTCTCTCGAACTATCCATTACGCTTAAACATATAAGCGAGTTTACCGTCGATGAATGAGATACGGAATTACCAAACTAAAAGACTAGCGCGTCTGTGGAAAAATAGCAAGCTAATTGTTGCGAACCCATTCCGTCGCAACTTCTTTAGGCGACCGCTTCTTGCCGTCGACTTCGTAGTTGAGGCGGCGCATTTGGTCGGTGGTGATGGCGTTCTTTAGTTTTTCGAAGGTTGCGTTGAGCCACTTAGACGTCTCTCTTCGAGCAATGAAAACTGCCTGATACGGCGGGAAGTAACGCCTATCGTCGTCGAGTTGCACGAGGTCGAGAGCCGCGATGAGGCCGTCGGTGGAGTTGCCGGCGATGATGTCGAGCTCGCCCGAGGCAAGGGCACGATAGGTGAGCGATAGATCCATTTCGCGTGGCTGTTTGGCGAAATTTAAACCGTAAGCCTTCGCAAAGCCGGGGTAACCGTCGGCTCGCGACATAAAGTCCTGACCGAATCCGGCTTGCCACGAACTCGCAAAAGGAACGGCGGCAGAGATGTTTTGTAGGTTATTTTTCCGAGCCACATCGCCGCGAATAAGGATCGCGAAATCATTTGAAAACCCGAGCGGCGGACTTACGGCAAGTTTGAATTTTTGGTCGTACTCGACCTTTGTTTGATCATAAACGGCCTGCGGATCGGTGATCGGCGTTCGTTTGAGGATGGCGGTGTAAGCGGTGCCGGTGTATTCAGGATAAACGTCGATCTGGGCGGACAACAGACTTTCGTGGGCGATGTTGCCGCCGAGCTCAAGCTTACGGGTCACGGCGACGCCCTGTTTCTCGAGCGTCTGGGCGAGGATCTCGGCGAGGATGATCGACTCGGTGAAATCCTTTGAGCCGACCACTATCGACTTTTCGTCGGTTGCGGCAACTCCAAAATTTGAAATGTCAGATCTGAAATTTGAGATCGAAGATGTCCCAACTATCAGAGCAAGAATGCCAACTATTGCGAAACCGACTATCTTCCGGCGGCCTGACGACCGTTCGCCGATCTCGTAGCTCCTTTCAAACTGCCCGAGGGCGAAATCACAAATCAGGGCAAGGAGTGCGGATGCAAGTGCTCCGGCGACCAGCAGATTGTTGTCGTTTTGTCGCAGCCCGCGAAAAATATACGTTCCCAAACCACCCGCACCGACCGCCGCCGCGACGGTTGCGACACCGACGGAGATAACGACGGCGACGCGGATACCAGTTAACAGCACCGGCATCGCGAGCGGCAATTCGACGATCTTTAGTATCTGCCAATTCGTCATCCCCAATGCGACGGCGGCTTCGCGAATCTTTGGGTCGATGCCTAAAATGCCGGTGACCGTATTTCGAATAACCGGCAGCAGAGCGTACAGAGCCAGTGCGATGATCGCGGTGCGGGCGCCGATGCCGCCGATGAACGGAATCGGAATAAGCAACCCGAACAAAGCGAGACTCGGCACCGTCTGCATAATGTTCGCAAAGCCCAGAACCGGAGTTCGCAAACCCTTCACCCGCGTTAGCAAAACCCCGAGCGGCAACCCGATCGCGATCGCGAGGCCGGTGGAGATAAACACGAGAAAAATATGCTCGCGGGTCAAAGTCAGTAGCTCGGCCCAGTTTTGTCCTATGAATTGGAGGAAGTCGACCACGCTATTTATTATTTTTCACTCTTCTTCGGATAAGTCGGCAGGAATTCCGGCGTTACTCTTCCCTTTGTTCGCTGTTCGAAGGCGTATGCGTATTTTATTAGGCTCGGTTCGCTCCAGGCGCGGCCGAAGAATAGCATTCCGGCGGGGTTGCTTTCGCGAAGGCCGACCGGGACGGTGATCGACGGGTAACCGGCGACGGCAGCAAGCCCTACTCCCACGCCTATCGGACCCACAAATGCGTCAAGGCTGTCTTTTGCGAGCAGGCCATCGATGCCGTCTTCGCGGGCGGCTTTGTGGACCTTAGCGATTGCGTCTAGATACTCCTTTTCAGTCAGATCTCCCTTCTTTTGCGACTCGATAAATATCTCCTGGCCAAAAATGTGAAGCTCCTTGTCCTTATTATCTTCGTTAAATTTAATCAGGTCCGCTAGTGTTTTGTATTTCGAACCGCGCTTGGCTAGGTACTTATTCAGATCGGTCTTGAACTCATACTGCAGGATGTTGACCCTGTCGGCTTGCAGCGGGCCGTAGTCGGGAAAAGTTACATCGACGAGTATCGCTCCCGCTTCGCGCAGCTTATCGATAAATGGCTGCCAAAAAGCCTTATATGGTTCCGGATTCTGTCTCGGCGGAACCAGCACAAGGCCCAGACGAACACCGTTTAGGCCGTTTGGGTCGAGGAATTTTGTATAGTCCCGGGCCCGTCTGTTGTCCGCTTCGGAGGTCGCCGGATCACTCTTATCTTTCCCGGCCATCGCGCCGAGTAGAATGGCGGCGTCGGCGACATTTCGGGCCATTGGCCCGGCTGTGTCCTGCGTATGCGATATGGGGATAATGCCGCTTCGGGATACGAGGCCGACAGTTGGCTTAAGGCCGACAACGCCGTTTGTGACCGCCGGCGAAATTATGGAACCGCTGGTCTCGGTGCCGACGGCAACCGCACACAGATTGGC
The DNA here is from genome assembly GCA_043737915.1 of Acidobacteriota bacterium. Classification (GTDB taxonomy): domain Bacteria; phylum Acidobacteriota; class Blastocatellia; order Pyrinomonadales; family Pyrinomonadaceae; genus OLB17. Next base: position 14,988 of record JAYSZT010000107.1, on the reverse strand, counting down.
CGAGACCGAGACGGCTGAGCCCGAGCTGGAGCCGCTTGGGTTCTGATCCAGAAAGTAGGGGTTGTTTGTCTGCCCGCCACGGCCCGACCATCCGCTCGTACCTCGGTTTGGAAGCGGGTTTGCACGAAAATTTGCCCATTCGGTCATGTTTGCCTTACCCATGATCACCGCACCGGCCTTGCGAAGCTGTTTTGCAACGAAGGCATCGTCTTTCGGCGTCGGTGCGTCAACCAGAGCGAGCGAACCGGCGGTGGTGTGCATTTTGTCGGCAGTGTCGATGTTGTCTTTGATAAGCACCGGTATGCCGTGCATCGGTCCGCGAACCTTGCCTTTTTTGCGTTCCTTGTCCATCTGATCCGCGATCGCGAGAGCGTCCGGATTAAGCTCTAGCACGGAATGCGTTTTCGTATCGATCTTCGCGATCCGTTCGAGATACATCTCTGTAAGCCGCCGCGATGTGAGCTTTTTAGCTTTCATCTGACTCTGCAGCTCGGCGATCGTTACCTCGACCAACTCCGGAAACGGATCGCCCTCCGGCAAACTTACGATCTCGCCGTTCGCGTTTCGAAACAAGGTGATAGTGGCAAAACCAGCCGTCAGTGTCTTTAAGAACTCACGGCGAGATTTCTTATTGTTTTTGTGATCGTCAGATTTCATCTATCGGCTCTCCACCTAAATAAAATTTCGAATTGTTGTTTGGGACGTTGTGAATTGTAGCAGAAAACCGTACTAAACGCTGATTGTTTCAAGATACGCCCTCGCCAGTGGCACTTCGGATCGAGCGAAACTTGCGGGCTCGTCCATGAGGACGATCTTGCCTTTGTCCATCAATGCTATCCGCGTACCCAGCATCATGGCTTCGTGGAGGTCGTGGGTGACGAATACGGCGGTTTTGCCTAATTCCCGAACGAGTCTGGCGAATTCTTTTTGCAAATTCGTTCGAGTTATCGCGTCGAGGGCTCCAAAAGGCTCGTCGAGTAATAAAAGGTCCGGTTCGGGAGCGAGGGCACGGGCAACGCCGACGCGCTGGCGTTGGCCGCCCGAGAGTTCGTGCGGGTATCGGCCAGCGAACTTTGCCGCGGTGAGTCCGACGAGGCCGAGCATTTCGCCGACCCTTCTATCGGTAGAATCAGTTTGTGGATCACCGAGCCTCATCGGCAGGGCGATATTCTGACTGACGCTCAGGTGTGGGAACAGGCCGCCGTCCTGCAGCACGTATCCAATATGTCGCCGGAGTGCGATCGCGTCCCATTTCGTCGTCGCTTTTTGCTCGACCAATACTTCGCCTGACGTCGGCTCGATCAAACGGTTGATTAACTTGAGCGTTGTCGTCTTGCCGCACCCGGATTCGCCGAGCAGTATTAGAACTTCACCTTTCGAAACCTCGAAATTCAGATCATCAAGTATTCGCGCACCTGCGATCTCGTACCGTACGTTTGTAAATTTGACGATCGTTTCGGTTTCTGATGACATTACTGAATTCTAACCTTTTTCAGATTCACTTCGAAGTCAGGACGCGGCCCTCGAATTGAAATATCGATTGAAATGGCCGATAAATGTATTAGCTCGTAATAGAAGAAGATAAGAAATGCCCGCAAGAAAACCTACAAAACAAGAACTAGAGGATGCGGTGGATCTGACGATCGAAGACATTATTGCCCCTAACCTGAAAGTGCTCTTTTGCGGTATCAATCCCGGGCTTTATTCGGGTGCGACCGGACTGCATTTTGCCCGTCCCGGCAATCGTTTTTGGAAGGTGCTTTTTGGTTCAGGCTTTACTAACCGCCTGCTCGACCCATCGGAGGAGGCAGACTTGCTCGACAGCGGGTACGGCATTACCTGCTTCGTCAGCCGAACCACTGCCCGTGGGGATGAATTGTCTGAAGCCGAATTTATTGAGGGCGGTAAGATCTTGCTCGAAAAACTAGAACTGTATAAGCCGAAAATGCTTGCCGTCCTCGGCCTTGGAGCCTACCGAACGGCCTTCGAAAGGCCAAGAGCCAAGGTCGGGCTACAGGACGAAACTTTCGGAAATACCCGGATATGGCTACTCCCAAACCCAAGCGGACTTAACGCCAACTACCAACTCGCCGACTTCATCCAGCTTTTTGGCGAGATGAAAAACGCGATAGATTAGCTACCATATCAGTATCTTTTCATTAGTCATTGCCATATTGTGAAAGAGATCCTCGCGAATTCCAAGAATTTTTATCGCTTGAGCCAGCCTTCGCGGATCTTTCGTTGTTGAGGCGTCGCTCCGTTCATTTCCGTTAGGCTGTAGGCGGTGTATTCGCGAGAGCCGACCTTCATTGGTATCTCCATTTCCTGGCCGTCGCGGTTTACGGTGAGTTTTATATCTTTGCCGGCGAAGGTTCCGAGCTGGGCACTGAATGGCGAGTCGCCGTTGATCTTCGTGATAATGTCGCCGACCTTAAGCCCTGCCGCATCGGCGGAACCGCCGGTTGTGATTCCATTGATGGCGAAACCACCGTTTCGAGGGCGAATTGAGAATCCAAAATTAGCCGAAGGCTCAGCTTTTTTAACCAAACTATATCCGGCATACCCAAAGATCCGGTCGTAATCGGGCACCTCCGTGCCGAAGACGAATCGGGTGTAGAAATCGTTGTAATCCTTCCGCGATATCTTATTTATGATTCCGATCATGTCCGCAGTTGTGAAGCCTTTGCCCTTTTTGTAATGCTCGTTAAAAAGAGCTCGCATTACATCATCGAGGCTCGAACGTCCGTCGGTATCATTACGGATCGACAGGTCGAGCAAGGCCGCGAGATTCTGGCCCTGCGTGTAATAAGAGATGCCAAAGGCGGTAGGGGTGTCGTATCCGGCCCAGGTCGAGACGGACGAGTTGGCAGGCGAAATGTATTTGCGGGCCTCGCTGTTCTCGATACCGCCGGCAGCATCCGCGACGCGTTCGAGGAAGTTTTCCTTTGACGTGACACCGCCGCGATAGGTAGCGACGATGCCGTAATAGTTTGTAAATCCTTCCGAGACCCACAGTAGCGGCGTTTCATTTTCACGCGAATAATCGTAAGGCCACATCTCTGCCGGGCGAATCCGTTTTACGTTCCAGAGGTGGAAAAATTCGTGCGAACCGGTGCCTATTATTCCTTCCGGAGTAGAATTAGCTCCGGCCGGTGAGAATGCAACGTACGAATTAAGATGTTCGAGAGCTCCGCTCGCATTTGACTGGGCAGGCATGAAAAAGTAGAAAGAGACGTATTTTTCGTATGGCAATCCGCCGAATATTGCACTTTGGGCTTTGATCGAACTCGCCCAGATCTCAGTAAATCTCTTTGATTTTTCGGCATTGAAAGTTCCCGCTGGAGCCGCCGCAAAGTAATGCGGTTTGCCCTCGACCTCGAACTGCGTTACGTCGAATTTGCCCATCATCGCCGGAGCGTCAACCAACGTGTCATAGTCGGCGGCCGTGAAAACCATCGGATCAGCGGTGTCTTTCAGAGCAGACATCAGCTTCCAGCCCGACGGTAATTGAAATTTTAATGTGCTTGGCGTATTTCGATGGCCGATAGGTTCGAGGAAAAGTTGGATCCCGGTAAAAAATGCGTAGTCAGTAGCGATCTTCGCCTGATTTAGTCCAAGCACCGTCGCACTGTAATCGTAATCAACACGGATCTGCTTGATGCCGCGGGTGTCGACGTTCCACGTCTGTTTTTTCGACATTCTCAGCGGCAAAACCTTGCCGCTGGCGTCGGTTATGCGAAATCTCAAAACGTTTTTGAAGTAATTCTCGACCGTGTACCAACCCGGAGCCCAGGTCGGCAGTGCCAGGTCGAGTTCCGGCTGGTCGATATTTTTAATGTCGGTCGTGATGTGAAACTCCTGCTTCGCCACATCACTTAGCGAAACGGTGTAGTTGATCGACAGTGCATTTTTCTGGGCTGCTGCCGATCGAGCGCCGACCAGGAGAAAGATAACGAGGATCAACGGAACGAAACGTTTGATTTGTTGCATTTTAATATTACTGAAGGAAACCTGCATTTGTTTCATTATCGCACAGCTCGATGCACCAATGAATATTTTGAGAGTTTTACGGTATGCCGTAGGATAAAGTAGTTTGTGGAGAAAAATATGAGGATTACGCTGCGGTTCATTGGCTTAGTTGTCTTAGTATCGATTACTTTTGTGTCGGCTTGTACCTTTAAGGCTTCGTCCGGCGGCTCGGATAATGCCAATACAAACTCAAATTCGAATATGTCTACATCCGGAACACCCGCTGAGGCCGGTGCGGAGACAAAGGCTGCTCCGCCGGAGACACTCGTCGCGGATCTTTACAAACAGCACGACGCTAATAAAAGCCCGTTTTTCCAAGCCAAAGACCGAGCTTTGGTAGATAAATTTTTTACCAAGTCGCTCGGCGATCTCATTTGGAAGGATTCAAATGAAAGCAAAAACGAGGTCGGGGCGATCAGCGGTGATCCGCTGTACAATGGCCAAGACCTCGAGATCAAGAATTTTGCCATCGGCAAAGGCGATGTAAAGGGCGAAATGGCGACGGTTGTCGCGACATTTTTGAATTTCGGCGAGAAACAAACCGTCAGCTTTTCGCTGAAACTGATCAATAATGCCTGGAAGATAGACAACATCAGCTACGGCGGCGGCGACGACAGTTTGATGAAGTGGCTCAATGAAACTTACTCGACAAAGCCGAGCAAAGAGACCTCAGTGAATGGTGAATTCGAAGGCAAATATCAGATCGGCGATACGACCTGCACGGTCAGGCCTGTCAAAATGGCATTTGAGGTTCGTTGGGCAAAAGGTAGCGGCGTTGAGATGTTTTTCGCCGAGGGTGACAATACTTTTACATCAAATCCGGACAAGGGCGAGCCGAACAACTTCGTCTTTGACGACGAAAATTACAACACCGGGCAATTTCTCCGCGGTGACGGTAAGACGTTCGCCGTAAAACGTATCGGTTGAGCCTGTGAGGACGAGCGCTAATATGCTTAGGAAAATTTCACAGCGGATCACCGAACTTGGCAGGCTGACGCCGATGGGCATTGTGGCGACATTTTTGCCGATGGCCGGCAGTGCGTTGTTGATCTTATTTCTGCTGCCGATCGGCGGATGGCTGCGGGAGAATTGGTACGGCGGCATCGGGGTCGTTCTCGTTGGAACCGTACTTTTTTGCGGACTTGCGATGCTACCGACGAACGTCATCGGTATCTTATCGGGATGGGCATTCGGTTTTCCGGTCGGGTTGCTGATCCTCATAATCGGAACGATCGGAGCCTCGGTCGTATCGTTCGCGATAAACTCACGTATCAGCGGCAATCAACTTTCAGCCGTACTCGAAAAAAAGCCTCGTCTTCGTGCGATCCATACTGCTTTACTTAGAAAAGATGTATGGAATACGACGCTTATCGTATTCCTGCTTAGAGTGTCGGTCGTTATGCCGTTTGCACTCACCAACCTTTTACTCGCGGCGAGTCGTGTCAACCTGAGGGCATACATCGCCGGAACTGCGTTCGGACACCTGCCGCGTGCCGCCGCTGTCGCGTTCATCGGCTCGGGGCTATCAGAGCTGAACCTCGCGGACACCCGCGATACAAAGCTATTCGTCGCCGGCCTCATCGCGACCGTCGCCTCAATGATCGTGATCGGAATCTTAAGCCGAAAAGCCCTCGAACGCGTGACCGTTTCGGAGGCAGACGGTGTGTAGCGATCTAGCTAACTCCAGGAAGGTGAGGTTTTTTTGAAACCAATGACGCTCGCACGCTCTTTTACGCAAAATGAATCAAAGACACCGCACTTCGGCGTCGGGTTCATACGAGTCAACTTTTCGGCTTGCCGCTCCTCGTCAATTATATTTTTCTTCTGTGCCGACGTCCGCACATGCGTTGAAAACAACGAAATAAGAATAGAAACTGCCAGAAATACTTTGTTCCTCATGATCCCACCTCGAAAAACTAAATGGGTTCATACGGAAAGCACCTCAGCACTGACAGCTTCTTATTCTTATGGATTAGCGGCTTTCTCTGCCTGCTTTACAAGATCGTCGAGTGCCTTTCGGTCAAGGTAGCGACCGTTGAATATCACCGCTCGTATTTTAGTAGTGTTCTTAATATCATCCAGTGGGCTTGCGTCCAAGAGAACCAGATCTGCCATTTTCCCCTTTTCAATCGTCCCGAGTGAGTCTTCGGCTTTCAGGAAACGCGCAGGGTTGACCGTCGCGGTACGCAGAGCTTCCATTGGCGTGAGACCGGCTTTTACGAATAATTCTAGTTCCTCGTGCAAACTTGACCCGTAAAATAAAAAATGGAAAGTCGCGTCGGCATCAGTTCCGGCGAGAATGCTTGCTCCGCCACGATGCAGATCAAACACCATCTTTAGCCGATTCTCGATTTCGCGTTCTCGCTCACGAAAAACCGACTCTTCATCACGCCCGGCTAATGTCATCTGTCCGATCAGAAATCCAAAATCAAATATAGTCTCGTCTCGCCAGGTCTGCACATTTGCCGCCGGGACGGCTCGCAACCTGGAGTCTTTGAAGCGGTCGAGGAATGCCAGATCGTCGGGAAATTCCGAGCGAAAGCGTGTCCGCATCTCGACAAGTGTGGGGACGAACCAAGTGCCGTTGCGAGCGAAACGCCGTCCTAGCTCGACACATTTCTCAGAACTATAAGTATTCAGTCCGAGTAAAAAAGTCTTATTTTCAAGTTCTGCAAAAAGCTTGAAATTCTTTGCGGCACCGGCCTTCTTTTGTTCTTTGAGCAGATCAAGAATCTCGGCCTCCGCGGTCGCACAGGCCATGCGATGGCGATATGAATGTTCAATACTCCGCATTCCGGCGTCAGACGCTTCTGCTGTCGTCAATGTCAGCGGCACGTGCCCGTCGAGCGGAATTCCGAGCCGCTTTGTTTCTTCAACCGCCGCGAAAAAGGATTCACGCGACAGGTTTGTATAGACCTTGATAAAGTCCATACCTGCACCTTTAAGACGTATTACTTCCTTTCGCATTTCATCTGGAGTTTCCGGATAAACGCGATCTTTGCGCGTGGCGGGCGGACCGTCGATGATGGGGCCATTAGCGATAAATCTAGGGGCAAGCACTTTCCCTTGATCGATATCCTTACGAAGTTGAACAATCTCCGCCAAAGGTCGGCCGGTGCCCGGAATGCGATTTCCCGTGACTCCGTTGGCAATTTGAACTCGCGATGCCCATTCCCACCTGCTCGCGGCTAAAGGATGAACGTGCTTATCCCACAAGCCCGGTATCAAAAACTTTCCGCCGGCATCGATAATTTGGGCATTTCGCGGTATTTTTACGCTCTTGCCGATCTCCTTGATGCGATTGCCCGAGATCACCACCGTCATATTCGGTTTCGGCTGCTCGTCCTTCATATCAATGAGCGTTACATTACGAAGCACTACCGAACGTATTTCCGTCGTTTGCTTAACTTGGGCAACAAGCAATGTCGGCATCAAAATGATCAACAATAATGTGATTGTTTTTCTCATAAAGTTTACAAAATGCCCGTACGGAATATTACGTTACGCCGAGTCGATAGCTTTTGATCACTACTCCCACTCGATCGTTCCGGGTGGTTTTGAGGTGATGTCGTAGACGACTCGGTTGACGCCGCGGACTTCGCTGGTGATGCGGGATGAAACGGCGGCGAGGAAATCGTGAGGCAGGCGGGCCCAGTCTGCGGTCATTCCGTCGGTTGAGGTAACGGCTCGGAGGGCGACGGTTTTTTCGTAGGTTCGGAAATCGCCCATGACGCCGACGGACTGGATCGGCAACAGGACGGTGAATGCCTGCCAGACCTCTTTGTAGAGATCGAAATTTTTCAGCTCTTCGATAAAAACACGATCCGCTTTTTGCAGTAACTCTACCTTCTCCGGCGTGATGTCACCTAGTATCCTCACACCTAAACCGGGTCCGGGGAATGGATGTCTTTGCAGAATTTCGTCGGGGATCTCAAGGTCTTTGCCGATGAGGCGGACTTCGTCTTTGAAAAGTTCACGGAGCGGTTCTATCAGTTTGAGGTCCATCTTCTCGGGCAGGCCGCCGACGTTATGATGTGATTTGATCGTCACCGACGAGCCGCGAAGCGAGACCGACTCGATCACGTCCGGGTAAAGCGTTCCCTGTACCAGCCATTTTACATTACCGATCTTTTTGGCCTCGGCATCGAAAACGTCGATGAACTTGGCTCCGATCGCTTTTCGTTTGAGTTCCGGATCGACCACATCTTTTAGAACCGAGTAAAAATCGGCCGACGCATCGACGCCGATCACATTTAGCTGCAGGTGTTCTTTGTACAGTTTGAGCGTGTCTTCGAACTCAGCCAAACGCAGCAGGCCGTTGTTCACGAAAATGCACGTCTGGCGGTCACCGATCGCTTCGTGTACGAGCACCGCCGCCACGGTCGAATCGACGCCGCCGGACAGTCCGCACACGACATTTCCCTCGGGACCGACGATCTCGCGGATCTTTTCGATCTCTTCTTTAATGAACTGAGCGGGCGTCCAGTCGCCTTTGCATTCGCAGATGTTGAACAGGAAATTGCGGATGATCTCTTTACCAAGCGGCGTGTGCGAGACCTCGGGATGAAACTGTACGCAATAAATACCGCGTTCCGGATTTTCGATCGCGGTAACGACATCGCCGGTCGTTGCGGTCGTCTCGAAACCATCCGGCAGCCGCGTTACGTGATCACCGTGGCTCATCCAAACGTCGAGTTCGAAGGGTAGCCCGTTAAATAGTGCGGTCGCTCCGCTAAGTACCTTTAACGTTGCAGCACCGTACTCACGCCGTGCTGCCGGTTCGCTCGCACCGCCGAGATCGACGGCAACGAGTTGCATTCCGTAACAAATCCCGAGTATCGGCACGTTGATCTTGTCGTAAAATCCCGCCTCGACCCGCGGAGCGTCCTCATCTGTCACACTCGACGGCCCGCCCGACAAGATCACGCCCCTCGGCCGCCTCGCCGCGATCGCGTCAGCCGACAGATGAAACGGATGTATCTCACAATAAACGCCCTGCTCCCGCACCCGCCGTGCGATAAGCTGAGTATACTGCGATCCAAAGTCGAGGATTATAATGGTTTCGTGGTTCAAGATGAGATATCTCCCGGCTCTATGTAAAAACTGGATTATACGCTCTCGCTTACCGATTTTCAGAATCCGCCTCGCGAGTGGCAAAATTTATCCCCCGGCTGAAACTTGGTTTGGGGATTCAACGAAAGAAAGAAAGGTGCCAAAGATACTTCTCGCCAATCGAACGCCAAGGAATTTTTTGTAGAAGTGAGCGGGTGAGAGTGCCTCGGTAAAACAAATTATTTCGGGAAAACCGGATTTTGATACAGTAGTGTTAGATAGCAACAAGATTCAGAAAATGAAAATACTCGTTACAGGTGCCACAGGTTATATCGGCGGTCGGTTGATCCCGATACTGTTGGAGAAAGGATACAGCGTTCGGGCACTGGTGCGTGAACCGCGGCGTTTGCACCGGAAAAAATGGTTTCTCCAAGTTGAGATCGTCGAAGGAGATCTGGCTGACCTCGATTCGATCGAGCACGCGGTCGACGGTTGCGATGCCGCATATTTTCTTGTTCACGCGATGTATTCCGGCACCGATTTTGCCGAAAAAGAGAGGAGATATGCCGAGAATTTTGCGAGAGCAACCAAGCATTTGCAGAAGGTCGTTTATCTCGGCGGACTTCTGCCCGAGGGCGAAAATACCAGCGAACATCTGGCAAGCCGGGCTGAGGTCGGCGAAATTCTACGTTGCAATTCGAACGTAACAGAGTTTCGAGCGGGTCCGATCATCGGTTCGGGATCGGCTTCGTTCGAGATGGTGCGGTATTTGACCGAACGTATTCCGATAATGATCGTTCCGCGTTGGGTAAAAAACGAAGTTCAGCCGATCGCGGTGCGAAACGTCATTCAATATCTGGTTGCCGGCCTCGAAAAACAGCCGCTCGGTGTGGTCGATATCGGTGCAGATGTCCTGCCTTTTCGCGGGATGATGGAGATATTTGCCGAGGTTCGCGGTTTGAAACGCATAATCATTCCCGTGCCGGTTTTGACACCGCTTTTGTCCGGTTTGTGGGTTGGATTGGTAACGCCGATCCCAAATTCGCTGGCGGTTCCGCTGGTCAAGGGAATTATCAATCCAATTTTGGCAAATACCGAAAAAGCTGAGACAAATTTCCCGGAAATTACGCCGATGAGTTACCTTGAGGCCGTCGAACTAGCGTTGTCGAAGATCAACGAAAAAGCCGTCGAAACGCGATGGAGCGGTGCCTACACAGATAACGAAACATATCGTTTAACAGATAATGAAGGCGTAATTAAGGAGATCCGAAAGGTTCTGACAGATGCGTCGCCGGAATCTGTCTTTCGCAGTTTTACGAGTATCGGCGGCGATAACGGTTGGCTTGTATGGAGTTGGGCGTGGCAAATTCGCGGTCTGATGGATAAGATCATCGGCGGTCCCGGCCTCTCACGCGGACGCCGACACCCAACCGACCTCTTGATCGGTGAGGAACTGGATTTTTGGCGAGTCGAGGATATTCAGGAAAACGAGATGTTGCTATTGCGGGCGGAGATGAAAGTTCCAGGCAAAGCGTGGTTAAAATTCGAAGCGGTGCCGAGCGGCGGTCAAACCCAACTCATCCAAACGGCAATGTTTGCCCCGAAAGGACTTTTCGGATTTCTCTATTGGTATGCATCCTATCCGGCACATTTCTTTATCTTCGAGCGAATGGCAAGGCGACTCGCCGAACGTGCGGAGGAGTTGGAGTAATTATTTGGAAAGTTTCGATAAATGCCGAAGGAAGTAATCAATATCGTTTGGTTTAAGCGAGATCTGCGTCTATCCGACCATGCTCCTTTACTGCAAGCGAGCCTTTTAGACGAACCAACCCTGCTCGTCTATATTTTTGAGCCGTCCGTAATGCAAAATTACGATAGCGATATTCGGCATTGGCGATTTGTTTATGAAAGCCTCGCGGACATGAATAAACGGTTGCTGTTAAACAATTTAGAGGTTTTGGTCTGTCATCAGGAAGCGGAAAGTGTCTTTGAAAAACTGATCCATAATCTCCGAGTTCAGAATGTTTTCTCCTATCAAGAAACAGGCATAAAGATCACATTTGATCGCGACAAACGTCTAAAAAAATTATTTGCGACAAATCAGATCAATTGGCTTGAAAGCCAGAACAACGGAGTTTTTCGCGGATTGAAAAATCGAAAAACCTGGAGGCAAGATTGGGCTCGAATCGTTAAACAGCCGCTACAGAATCCCGATCTGGATAAATTGAAGCCGGCGCAAGGTCTACTTGATCGTTCGTTGATCAAGGTTTTGCAGGGTTCGCCTTTGCCGCAAGAAATTTCTACGTCGAGTCCTGCTTTTCAGCCGGGCGGTGAGGTTGCGGGATGGAAATATCTGACGGGTTTTTTGGAAACACGCGGCAAAGAATATATGAAAAATATCTCTAAGCCGGAAGCCGCACGCTATCATTGCGGGCGCATTTCGCCGTATCTGGCGTGGGGTTGTTTGTCAGCTCGACAGGTCTACCAATTTGCGCAGCGATATGAAAAAAACATCGGAAAGCGAAATTTAGCGCATTTTCTAGATCGTCTCCGTTGGCGAGATCATTTTATCCAAAAGCTTGAGGCCGAATCTGAAATGGAGTATCAAAACGTCAATTCGGCATATGACGGCCTGCGAACCGATATCAATATCGAGGTCTTTGAGGCCTGGAAGGCAGGGAAGACTGGCTTTCCGTTGGTTGACGCGTGTATGCGATGCGTTGCGGCAAATGGTTATTTGAATTTTCGGATGAGGGCAATGGTAGTTTCTTTTCTCACCCACACCTTATGGCAACCGTGGCAAGCTGGAGCCGCTTATTTAGCAAAAATGTTTTTAGATTACGAACCGGGCATTCATTTTTCGCAGTTTCAGATGCAAGCCAGCGTGACCGGCGTGAATACGATCAGGGTCTATAATCCGAAGCATAACTCCGAAAAGCACGATGCCGAAGGTATTTTTATCAAAAAATGGCTGCCCGAATTGGCCAATCTGCCGCCGCATCTAGTTCACGAACCGTCGTTGATCGCACCACTGGAAATGCAATTCTACGATTTCGAGCTTGAGCGAGATTATATTAAACCTATAGTTGACTATAAGTTAGCGTCGAAACGGGCGAGCGAAAAACTCTGGATGATCAAAAAAAGCCCACAAAGCAGAGCGAACGGCAAAACTATCCTGGCGAAGCATGTAATACCTAATAAGTTAGGAGTGAGAATGCAGGTTCTTCTGACAGAATCGGATTCGAATTTGGATAATATATTGCGACGCAGTTCTTGAGTTTTACGAAGTACTGTAACTCAATCTGAAATGTCGGAGAATCAATATTAACACCTAGCTGAATTTACGAATCACAAACGAATGATAACGATAATCGGAGCCGGAATCGCAGGTTTGACCTGTGCAAAATATTTGAAAGACAAAGGTATCGAGGCCTTACTATTGGAAGCCTCGGATGGAGTCGGAGGTCGCGTTCGCACTGACGAGGTCGGCGGTTTTAAGCTTGATAGAGGTTTTCAGGTTTTTCTGACTTCGTATCCCGAAGCCTCGAAATTACTAGATTACGAATCCTTAAAGTTCAAAAGATTGCCATCCGGAGCGAGGATCCGCAACGGTAACGATTTTTTGGTGATGCCAAATCCGCTTAAAGATATATTAAGTGCACCGCAAGCTTTGTTTTCACAAGTTGGCGGAATTATCGACAAACTCAAAATTCTGCAACTCAGCGGAGAAACGCGAAACGCCTCAGACCCGAACACGCGAACGAATGAGACGACGATCGAATTTCTGACCCGGTTCGGCTACTCAGAGACGATGATCCGACGTTTTTTCGTTCCTTTTTTCAGCGGCGTTTTTCTGGAAAAAAACCTGGAAACAAACTCGAGTTTTTTCAAATTCCTCTTCAGTATGTTTTCCAAAGGCGACGTCGTCATACCCGAAAACGGAATGCAGGCGATTCCGGACCAGATCGCGAGGCACATATCTGCTGATAAGTTACGGCTTAACACGCCGGTGCTAAAGATCGACGGTACAACAATTCATCTCGAAAACGGAGAAACTCTCGAAGCCGAAAAGATCGTTTTGGCAACTGATGCCAAAACGGCCGCAAAACTGCTCGGCGAAGCATCAAAAACAGAATTTAACGGCACGACTTGTCTGTATTTTGAAAGCGATTCTCCCTTGACCATTGACGGGAAGCCTTATTTGATAATCAACTCAAACCAGGACGAGATCATTAACCACATTCTGCCGATCTCAGATGTTTCGCCAACTTATGCGCCGGAAAAAAAGACTTTGATCTCGGTCAGTGTCGTCGGAAACAGAGTAGTTACGACCGAAGAAGTACAAACGGAGTTAGCTAAATGGTTTGGAAATGAGATCGCGTGGCAGCATTTGAAAACCTACAAGATTCCCGAGGCTCTGCCGCAGTTTTTCAGTAACTCAGAAACTGAATCTAGCCTTAAGATCAGTGAAAATCTCTATCGCTGTGGCGATTACACGGCGTATCCATCACTAAATGCAGCGATGAAAACCGGGCGAGATGTCGCTGAAATTGTGAGCGAATCATAGTTATGAAACGAGAATTCACCGAAGCAGAAATTGACCGCATAATCGGGATGGCGTGGGAAGACCGGACGACGTTTGACGTGATCAAAGACCAATTCGGCATCAACGAATCAGAAGTTATTGATATTATGCGGGCAAACATGAAGCGATCGAGCTTTAAGATGTGGCGCGAACGTGTTCACGGGCGAAAAACCAAACATCAAGCTCTGCGAAGTAAAGACGTGGACAGATTTGTTTCGTCCGATCAAAGACATCGTGACCGCGGATATTAATTTATTCAACGATTCCCATAATTTTGAAACTCATAACCGGAAACGGGCGAATCCGAGGTTATGAAAAAAATAATCTTCTCGGCATTCGTCATCTTGGGTTTGGTTGGTGCTTTAGAAACATTCGGCATCACGAACTTTGCGGCTGTTTTCAGTGATCTAACTTCGACGACCGTCATCGAACCAAATAAATCCTTTGTGCTTGGCGAGGGCAAACACGGTGGTTACAAAGCGAAATTAGTCAACAAAGGTCAGGTCGATATCGAAATATTTACACAATTAGAAAACGAATCGGCAGTATCGACTGGCATTCTGCAACCCGATGAAAAGGTTGAATTCACGATCGCGAAAAATACCAAAGCAATTTTCAAGAATTTAGGCAATGAAACTGCCACACTCGGTATAAAACTGTCGGGCGACACAAGTTTAAGTATGGGTTACAAGCCCAACAATAAATAGCAGATCAAAATGAATATCCCGCCGCCCGGCGATTCGTACCCTTTCGTGTTGAACATAGAGATCGCCGTCCCGCCTGCATTTTATGTTTTGCCGTACGCTAGTTTTAGCGAGCACCAATTGAAGCGGGATTAAAATTTACGGCTGATCTCGAAACCGTGGATGTTAATTCAAGAGGAAAACGATGAACAAATTACTTTTCACATCTGTCCTGATCCTATTAGCTTTAACTACGAATGCAATTTCGCAAGGCAAATCTTTCTTTCAAACGATCGAGGGAAACTGGGCAGGGACACTTGAGTATCAAGACTATTCCGAGAATAAACGCGTCGAGCTCAAAACTTACTTGATCGTAAAGGCGTCTACCGATGGCACATCGGCGGAGATCACGACTATTTATGATGATTTCGGCCGGATCATAAAAGATACAGAGACAGAAAAGGTCGATCTCGCCGGGAAGAGATTCTTCTCTGGAGATTCTGAGTATAGAATCGAAACGGCCGAGGGCGGGCAGATCGTGATGTTCGGCAGCGGTCAGGACGGCGAACGGGTGGAACCGATCCGTAAAACAATTACGTTCGATGACAACTCGCTTAAGTTTCTAAAAGAAACGCGAAC
>JAYSZT010000106.1:0-4785 GCA_043737915.1 Acidobacteriota bacterium | reverse complement strand
AAGTGGCTGGCATTTATGCCGCCGCAGATCGGCTATTGCGAGGAAGAGAAAAGCGAATTTATGATCGCGGGCGGAGACCATAATTGCGAGTATGTCTGTCCGCTGCACATCGACGGAGATATGAGAGGCGCGATCGTCACGGCCTTTGCCGATCGCGAAGATCTAACCGAACGAAAGGCGAGGCTGATCGACGCCGTGACGCAAATGGCAGCGATGAGCGTCAATCTCTCGGCCCATTACGAATCGGCCATCAACGAATCGGTCATCGAGGCAAAAGAAGAACATCGCAAGTTTACCGAGGTGGTGCTTGATTCGCTACCGGTCTCGCTTTATGTGGTCGATCGCGATTATCAGATCGTCACCTGGAATCGCCACCGTGAGGTCGGCGTTCAGGGCATACCGCGCGACTCGGCTATCGGGCGCAATATTTTTAATGTTTTGGCCCGTTATCCGCAGGGACGGCTCAAACAGGAATTCGAGCGAGCATTTCGCACGGGCGAGATCGAGCGGATCGAACAGCAGACCGTCGCCGATGACGGCACGACCCGACATTGGATCGTCAGCAAAGTTCCGATAAAGAATTCCGAGAGCGGCGAGGTCACGCATGTGATCACGGTCGGCGAAGACGTCACGGTCCGCGTTGAGGCGATCCACGCCGTCGGCCGTGCCGAGAAACTGGCTGCCGTCGGCCGATTGGCTGCCGGTGTCGTTCACGAAATAAACAATCCGCTCGCGACGATCGCCGCCTGTGCCGAGGCACTCGAACAGCGAAGCGACGAAGGCTCATTCGACGAATCAAACGCGGCCGACGACCTGAAAGAATATCTCGGGCTGATCAAGGCGGAGGCATTTCGTTGTAAATCGATCACGACCGGCCTGCTCGACTTTAGCCGTGTTCGGGCGGGTGACAGAGCCGAGATCGACCTCGGCGAAGTTGTGCGTTCGTCGGCAAATCTGATCGCACATCAGAAACGCGGCGACCGCATCGCGATAAATCTCAATATCGCCGACGAACTACCGCCGGTCACCGCCGACGGCGGACAGATCCAGCAAGCAGTCATCGCACTTGCCACCAACGCGATCGACGCGATGCCCGAGGGCGGCGAACTGACGTTCAGCGTATTTACACAATCAAATCGCCTGATCATCGAGGTCAGAGACACCGGTATCGGTATCCCACCCGAAAATATGTCGAAGATCTACGAGCCGTTCTTTACGACCAAAGAGGTCGGTAAAGGCACGGGCCTCGGCCTCGCTGTCTGCTATGGAATCATTTCAGAACACGGCGGACGCCTCAATGTCCGCTCCAACCTCGGTAAGGGAACTTCGTTCTCGATCGTCCTGCCCGTACTAAATCCCCGTTAAATAAAATGGCAAAACTATTAGTTGTCGATGACGAAAAAAATCTACGCACCGTCGTGCAGAAAGAGATGGCGCGTCAGGGCCATGAGGTCGTGACCGCCGATGACGGCGAAATGGCTTGGGAACTGCTCGAAAAGCAGGATTTCGATGTCTTGCTGTGCGATATAAATATGCCGCGGCTCGACGGCCTCGGCTTACTCCGGCGAACACGCGAAAAAAGCCAAAATCCGCCGGAAGTAATAATGCTCACCGGGCAGGCAACGGTCGAATCCGCGATCGAGGCAATGAAACTCGGAGCCTATGATTACCTGACAAAGCCATATCGCATCGCTGAACTATCCGCACTCGTCACGCAGGCGAATGAAAAGCAGCAGCTCAAGGTCGACAATCAACGCCTGCGAGCTCAGATCGCCCGTACAAGCAATTCGCTGCCGGAGATCGTTGCCCAATCTTCGCAAATGAAGGAAGCCCTGCGGCTCGTTTCGCGCGTTGCTCCGTCGGATACATCGGTGATGATCACCGGCGAGTCCGGCGTCGGCAAGGAACTGATCGCTCAGGCGATCCACCGACTCAGCCGCCGCAGCGATAAGCCCTTCATCGATCTGAACTGCGCCGCATTACAGGAGAATTTGCTCGAAAGTGAGCTGTTCGGCCACGAGGCCGGAGCGTTTTCAGGCGCGAGGGCGAGAAAGCTCGGCCTATTTGAGATAGCTGACGGCGGGACTTTATTTCTCGACGAAGTGATGGAAATGCCGATGCCGTTGCAATCAAAATTGTTGCGGGCACTTGAGACGCGGTCGTTCTTTCGAGTTGGCGGTGTGAAAAAGGTCGAGGTCGACGTTCGCCTCATCGCGGCAACTAATCGCGACAAAGACATCGCGGTCAATGAAGGCGTATTCCGTGCCGACCTGATGTATCGCATCAATAGTTTCGAGATAAACATACCGCCGCTTCGCGAACGCCGCGAAGACATCGAGCCACTCGCCCGCCACTTGCTCGAAAAACTCGCCGGGAACGTAGAGCATAAATTGTCGCCGCCGGCGATCGAGGCCTTGACCGCTTTCGACTGGAGCGGCAATGTCAGACAGCTCCGCAATTGCCTGGAACGTGCGATCCTGCTTTCTGACAACAACATCATCACGCCCCGCGAATTGCCGCCGGAGATCGCGTATCGCACCGACAAAACGAGCGTGTCGGTAAGCTACAACGAACCGCAGACCAATGGCGTCAGTTCATTCAAGAACGCGACAACCACGAATCTTCGCGAATCGGAACGCCAGCAAATAATAAACGCACTGGAAAAAACCGGCTGGCACCGCGGCAAAACCGCCGAACTGCTCGGTATTTCGTCATCAACGCTGTACCGACGGCTTCGCGAGTACGATCTCGACGTTCGTTGAAAGAATCTCTTTTGAACTCGAGGGCTTGGTGGCAGGTTCGTCCAACAACGTCTCGGCCATTCGATTTCTCAGTGCAAAATCTTGTCACAAATTTAAGTCCTGCGGTGTCTTCCTCCTAGATGGATTTTTTCCATCGGTAAAACACAAAATCAATGGGGGAATTTATGAGGAAGATAAGAATCGGTATCGGCATGAAGCCTATTTTGATCGCAACGGCATTTGCAGTTCTGTTTATATTTTCGGCGGTGAACGGATCTGCTCAGAACAGGCCGGCAGTCGTTTCGGCGGCGGAGATCATCAAACGTTTTGAAAAGTCGCAGCCAGTCAACTATGAAAATGTGACTATTTCGGGTGATCTTGATCTGTCGAATTTACCGGTTAGAACCAACGACGCGATCTATCCGGAAAATGGCAAAACCGCGCGAGTGTATGCGACCACGGTTGATCAGCCGATCACGTTTAGAAATGTAATTTTCGACGGAAAACTGAACTTCTTTCGTCGATCAGAAACTAACAAAGAAATTAACGAATATCGCATTGTATTCGAAAGAGGTGTTGTATTCGAAAATTGTACGTTCAATGAGACAGCTAATTTTGAATTAACAAATTTCAACGGCGGAGTTTCGTTCGCCGGCTCAACGTTCAACTACAAGCCCTCGTTTGTGAGAGTTGGTTTAGTAAGCGTTCCGGACCTAGCAAAGACAACTTTTGCGAACGGTTCGATATTCAAGAATTTCCAGAACGACACTCCGCAAAACTTGTCCGCGCCGGAGCTTAAAAGTTTTTATCAGAAATACATAGAGAGCAGGAAATAACAGCTCAACCGAACAAACCTTCAAATCGACAAGAAAAAGAATCGTCAGGCCTGCTCCCACGGGCTTGACGACATCCTCCATCTAGGTACCAACCCCGTAATTTAACATTTTTTTAATGTCTCGATCCCACCGCAGCCGTAATATAATTGAAACTTAGGACAGGTAAAAAAAGTCTTAGTGCTTTGGTGAGATTTATGAGCAACAAAAAACAAGGTCAGGGATTAGTTCTGGGTGTTTCATTCGGGCTCGTTTTCGGTGTCATGTTTGGTATCGCTCTTAACGATCTGGCGATAGGCATTGCGCTGGGAATGGCGATCGGGCCGTCACTCGGTGTGGCGGCATCTATGGGCAGAACGGGTAAGCGGTGCGAAAGATCCGCAGAAACAGATCTCTAGGCGGTCTGAGAAGTGTAAAACAGGAATCTTTGTTCCGACATCGGCATTAGCTTTTCGTGGAATTTGACGGCGTTGGCGGTTAGTCCGTCTCGTAGGGAATTACCTCCGAAAAAGAGCAAACGGCAGTTGCCCGACCATTTGACCATTTGCGGCAGCTTTTGGGTGAATTTGTCGAGTGCCCGGCAGGTCACGTAGGAAAAGCTCGGTCGTGGTGCTTCCGAGAACTGATTACTGAGAATCTCGACGCGGTCGCCGAACTCGAACTTTTCCAAAACCAGTTGCAGAAATCCAATTTTTTTCGCCTTTGACTCGATCAATACTCCGCGGATGTCGTCGCGTACGAGTAAGCATGGAACGGACGGCAGTCCGGCTCCGGGGCCGACGTCGATCAGCTTTGCACTTTTGGGCAGGTGTTCGAGCAGGGTCAGTGACTCTAGAATGTGGCGGATCGCGAACTCCCCGGGTGAACACGGGCCGACGAGGTGAAGTATCGGGTTGTGTTCCTGGATCAGCTCATAATAATCGGCGAGCCGCGTGATCGACCCATCGGACAGAGTCAGGCCGAAGGCGGTTTGATTTAATTGGACTGCAGAGATGAATTCAGATCGCATTTTTAGGTCGCGATAGCCACTATCGATCGATCTAGGTAAGAACGGTGTTTGCCTAATACCTGAGTTCTTGCCCCCGCTCTCGCAGGGGTTTTGAAAAGAATTTTGGTGCGGACGAATGGAATCGAACCATCACGAGATTGCTCCCACAGGCTTCTGAGACCTGCGCGTCTACCAGTTCCGCCACGTCCGCACGCTGGGCGAA
>JAYSZT010000105.1:0-10668 GCA_043737915.1 Acidobacteriota bacterium | reverse complement strand
AGACCGATAAAGCGACGATCAAGTTCGGCGGCCTGACCGCCGTGAACGAGCTTACGATGGACGTCGGCCGCGGCGAGATCTACGGCCTGATCGGCCCGAACGGGGCCGGTAAAACAACCATCTTCAACCTATTGACCGGCGTTTACGAACCGACCTCCGGCGACATCCGCATCGGCGGCACGCGTGTTAACGGGCTGAAACCGTATCAGATCTCACGGCTCGGCGTCTCGCGAACATTCCAGAACATTCGCCTCTTCCCGAGTATGAGTGTGCTGGAAAACGTCATAACCGCCTGCCATCGACACGCGAAACAGAATATCACCGACGCCGTTTTTCGTCTGCCGAGATATTTTAAGGACGAAAAGGTCCACCGCGATTTTGCGATGGAATTGCTCGAGATCTTTGACCTCGTTAAATACAAGGACGAAGGCGGAACGAGTCTGCCGTACGGTAATCAACGCCGCCTCGAGATCGTCCGGGCTCTGGCAACACGACCACAACTCTTGCTGCTCGACGAACCCGCCGCCGGTATGAATCCGTCCGAGCAGGAAGACCTGACCGGCCTGATCAAAGAGGTTCGTGACAAATTTAATCTGACGATCGTCCTCGTCGAACACAACATGCGCGTAGTCATGGGCGTCTGCGATCGCATCCAAGTCGTCGATTATGGCAAAACCATCGCGATGGGCCTGCCGCAGGACATCAAAAACGATCCAAAAGTGATCGAGGCATACCTCGGGGATTAGTCAGAAGTTGGAAGATAGTAGTAGGAAGAAAGCCAAGAAAGCAAAGATTGGGATACGCAGAGGTTGAGGAGTTGCAGGTGCAGGCAGTTATGATCGCAAAAATGTTGAACTCTTACATGAATGTGATTTCAATTGATAGATAGGTTCGAAATGCCAACTTCTATCTTCTAACTTCCAACTTCCAACTTCTATAAATATGCTTACTTTAGAGAATGTTTCAGTAAATTACGGTGCGATCGAGGCGTTGACTAATATCACGCTGCATATCGAGCAGGGCGAGGTCGTGACCTTGATCGGCGCGAATGGCGCCGGTAAGACGACGACGCTTCGCACGATCACGGGCCTACTCGAACCAAAAGAGGGCCGCGTCATGTACGAGGGGAAGCAGATCAGCGGCATGCCGACGCACAAACTCGTACCGATGGGCATCGCGATGTCGCCCGAGGGACGCGGCGTTTTTGCCAACCTGAGTGTTCGCGAAAATCTCGAGATGGGTGCCTTCATCCGCAAGGACAAGAAAGGCATCGCCGACGACATGGAACGCGGCTTCACGCTGTTTCCGAGACTTAAGGAACGCGAACAGCAAAAGGCCGGAACGCTCTCAGGCGGCGAACAGCAAATGCTCGCTATGGCGCGAGCTCTGATGTCTCGACCGCGTTTGTTGCTGCTTGATGAGCCGTCACTCGGACTTGCACCGCTCGTCGTTCACTCGATCTTTATGGCGATCGACGAGATCAAGGCGGAAGGTACGACGATCATGCTGGTCGAGCAGAACGCTAACGCTGCGCTACACCATTCAGACCGTGCCTACGTGCTCGAAACGGGGCGGATCGTCATGGAAGGGAGCTCGACCGAGCTCGCCGCCGATCCAAGAGTAAAAGAAGCTTATCTGGGCGAATAGCTTTTCGATCCAATAATTAAAAAAGAGTACGGTTCCTAAAAACCGTACTCTTTTTGCTTTATTATCGGTTAAAACTACTGACCGAGGTCCGCCGGCAATATTCCCGGTACCGGAGCATCGATCTTATCGAGAGCTTCTTTGTAGATCTTAATGTAACCGCCGTCCTGCAATCGTTTCTTCGTCGCGGCGAGATAGTCTGTAAAGACTGCGTTACGCTTTTGTGAAAGCATCTGCTCGATCAGCGTGCTCCGTTCCTTGGCAAAATCAGCCGTATTCGCTTCTTCGCGTTTGTTGACGCCGAAGACGACCCAGTTATCGCCGAGCTTGAGCGGTGTTTTTGATACGTCGCCAGCCTTCATTGCGTAGATCGCATCTTCCAACGCTTCGTTGGTCGACGCCGACGGGCCTTCGCCGAGCGGTGAACCGAGAACAAAACTTTTCTGATCTTTAGCCGTCATTCCTTTCGCGGTCGCGGCGGCGGCAAGAGTTCCGGCGTTCGTGGCACCGGAGGCGATCTGTTTGGCGATCTCCTCGACCTGCGACCGGGCCTTTTCGAGCTTTACCACATCGGTGATCTGAGCCTTGACCTCGTCGAAGTCAGCATCACGCGGCTCTTTCCGCTCAACGAGGATCGGAATTGCGAATCCGTTCTGGATCGGCGTTTTCTCGCCGACATCGTTTACTGCCTCGAGCGGTTGAATTCCTTCTTCGAACTGCGGCGAAGTGCCGATGTTTTGAATATTATCGCCGGGTTTAACAAATCCGGTTTCCTTCACCATATCGGGAACGCTCATGTTTGCCTGACCCGCGAACTCAGCCGCTGTTTTCTGCGGATCTTTCGTTTGTTTCAGCGAATCGGCAACCTTCTGTGCGAGTTCGGCTGCTACTGAATATGCCTTGCGGTTTCGAAGGCTGACGTCGAGTTCTTTCTTCGCATCCTCGAACGATTTCGGCACATCTTCACCGCGACGGAGGATGAAGTAGCGGCTCTGATAGCTGATAGGCTCCGAAACTTCGCCGGGCTTCATTTTGATCAGGCGTTGGTATGGATCTTCCGGTTTGTTGAGATCTTCTCGAACCGGCCCGCGAAGCTTACCGCCCGTCGGTGCCGAGGCCGGATTCTCCGATTGACCTTTCGCCATATCAGCGAATGCTTGTTCCGTGACGTCGCCTTTGGCTTTCAATTGCTCGACAAGCTCCGCGGCTTTAGCCTGTACCTGTGGATCAAATTCCGGTTTCGCAACACGCAAAACGATCTCCTGTCCGAGGACGCCCGCAATGCGTTTGTCGGCCGGCAGTTTGTCGTATTCCGCTCTCAACTCGCCATCGCTTAATTGCAGCTTTTCGCCGATCTTCGCCGTGTTGACGAAAACGTACTTGATCTTCTTTTGCGGCGTGTTGATGTAGTAACTTTGTTTGTTTTTGTCGAAATATTCTTTCAACTCAGCATCCGTCGGAACGATCGTTTTTGCCAGATCGGCGGAATTGATCGAGACGTATGAAAGATCGAATTTAGTGTTCTTGCGTTGAAAATCGCTGAGAACTTCTTCTTCCGAAACGGTAACGCCGGACGTTA
Source organism: Acidobacteriota bacterium (assembly GCA_043737915.1). Taxonomy (GTDB): domain Bacteria; phylum Acidobacteriota; class Blastocatellia; order Pyrinomonadales; family Pyrinomonadaceae; genus OLB17. The sequence continues at coordinate 7,445 of JAYSZT010000105.1, read as the reverse complement.
AAAATGCGTTGAGCTTTTGTCCGCTGATGTCGTCCCGCACATTCTGTTCGTAGGCGGCGATGCTGCCGAACTGCTCCATCACGTTCTGTTCGTAGACCTTTTGATCGAATGGCTTTCCGTCGGTCGATTTATTCTGGGTGCGGATCTGGGCAGCAACCTCCGCATCGCTCGCGGTCAGGCCGAGACGTTCTGCCTCGACACGCGAAATGCGGCTGCCGATCAGGCCTTCAAGCATCATCTTCGCCGGAAAACTACGGCCCTGTGAAAATTGGCTGTAGCTTTCTTTTTGCCGAACGAGTTCGCCGACGCTGATCTTTTCACCCGAAACGCTAGCCACGGTCTCTTCGCTGCGAGCCAGATTCGCTCCGACCGTATTTGGCGTCGGGGCATAAAACAAAACAAGACTCGCCACCATCAAGACGGCAAAAATAATGAGAACGACATTACGCGTCTTTTCAAGACGAGTGAAAAACTTTAGCATCGATTAATACCTACAAACATCGAGATTTGAATATAATTGTCTAAACGGACAAACCCTGATATTAGCAAAATTGGCGGTTTTATCCAAGATAAAAACCTGAGCGCACCCGTTGTAATGGCAGTTTACTGCCGAAATTGGTTGAAGTTTCACGGTATTTCATCGATTATAAACGAGACAGTCACTAAAGAAATGAATAAACGTGAGATCAGGTCGGTCGCGATAGTCGTAAAGCCAAACCACGCGGAGGCGATGTCAACGGCAGCCGAGCTGTCCGCGTGGCTCAAAACAAACGGCATCGACCAGTCCGGCGAGCCACACTCAGCCAGTGATTCCCGGCGTGAACCAACGCTTGTTTCCGATGCCGACCTGATCGTTGTTCTCGGCGGTGACGGCACGATGATCTCGGCCGCCCGAATGGTCGGCGATGCGGACGTGCTCGTGCTGGGCATCAATTACGGCAGTCTCGGCTACCTGACCGATTTCCGCATCGAAGAGATGTTCCCTGCTCTCGAATTGATCATGGCCGGCGAATACGAGCTAGACCGCCGCGTCATGCTCGACGCCGAGCATTGGCGCGCAAGCGAAAAACTCGCCACGGGCCGCGTTCTCAACGACGTTGTTATTAATAAAGCCGCATTGGCACGGATCATCGACATCGACGTGAAGCTCAACGACCTCTTCGTCAATAAATTCCGCGCCGACGGCCTGATCGTCTCGACACCGACAGGCTCGACCGCCTACAACCTCTCAGCCGGCGGCCCGATCGTTTACCCGTCGATGAACGCCGTTGTCCTGACGCCGATCTGCCCGTTCACACTCACCAACCGCCCGATAGTCGTCCCCGACAGCGCCACCATCGACCTCACCCTCGAAAACCAAAACGAAGGCGTCGTCCTCACCCTCGACGGCCAGACCGGCTACCCAATGCACGCCGGCGACAGCGTCGTCATCCGAAAAAGCCAAACCACCTTCAACCTCGTCCAACCCGCGAACCGCAACTATTTTGATGTCCTGCGAGACAAGTTGAAATGGGGAAGATAGCTGTTAATATTTGGAGACAATAAATTAGAAATCGGTACGATGATGGACAAGACGGCAACTCAGAACGAAACTAATATGACCGATTTCGGCTAACAAAAGCCAGAAAAAGCGTGGATACGCAGAAAGACAAACTCCGTAATTACCTATGAAACGTTGCCCTGAATGCAGACGCGATTATTACGACGACACTTTGTTGTTTTGTCTCGACGACGGCAATGCTCTGCTCGAGGGTCCGGCGACGGCCAAGTCGGAACCGCCTGCGTCAGCGGGCGGCCAGTTCGATGACGAACCGCAAACCGCCATTTTGCAATCGATGGCTACTCCGGGCGAAGCTCCAAAGCGAGCGCAGATCGGTACGAGCAGTGAGATAGCGGATATCTCAAATGGTAACTCTATCGCCGTACTCCCTTTTGTTAACACCAGCGCTGATGCGGACAATGAATATTTCTGTGACGGACTCGCCGAGGAACTGCTCAACGCTCTCGCCAAGATCGATCAGCTGAAAGTGGCTGCGAGGACATCGGCATTTTCGTTCAAAGGAAAAAACACAGATATAAGCTCGATCGGGAGGACGCTAGGAGTCAAGACGATCCTCGAAGGAAGTGTCAGAAAATCCGGCGATCGTTTACGCATCTCCGTCCAGCTTGTCAATGCGGCTGACGGTTATCAATTATGGTCCGAACGCTATGATCGCGAGGTGCAAGACATTTTTGACATCGAGGACGAGATTACTCTCGCAGTCGTTAGTGCCCTGAAACTTAGGCTCTTTGACAAGCAAAAAGCTGCGATATTAAAGCGGTACACGGATAATGCTGAGGCTTATCAACTCTACTTGAAGGGCCGTTACTATTTGAATAAATGGACGGCCGAGGGCCTGAAGAAAGGAGTCGAATACTTTAACCAGGTCATCGAAATGGATCCTGAATTTGCATTAGCCTACTCCGGTCTGGCCGACTGCTACGGTTCGTTAAGCGGTGAAATGCTCAGGCTTTCTCCAAAGGACGCGTTCCCGAGGGCGAAGGCCGCTGCCCTTAAAGCACTCGAGATGGATGAGAGCCTCGCTGAAGCTCACACTTCGCTCGCTCTCATAAAGCTCAATTTCGACTGGGACTGGACGGGGGCTGAGGCCAGATTGAAGCGAGCCATCGAACTGAATCCGAACTATGTGGCCGCTTACCATTGGTATTCTCACTGTCTGGTAATCATGGGACGACTGGATGAATCGCTCGAGGTAAGCAATACCGCTCTCAAGCTGGACCCACTGGACCTCGAGATAAACGCGCATTTAGGTTGGCATTATTGCCAGGCACGACTGCACGACCTAGCCGTAGATCAATGTCAGAGAACAATAGAGATGGATTCTAACTTTCATGAAGCACACTGGTTCTTAGGTTGGGCCTTTGAACAGAAAGAAAAATATGACAAGGCTATCGACGAGTTTCAAAAAGCCGTCGCGTGCTCAAATGGAAGTGACAGGATGACCGCGGAACTGGGACACGCCTATGGACTCGCAGGAAAGATGGCCGATGCACAGGACGTTTTGGATAAGTTAAGGGAATCGTCGACACAGCACTATGTTTCACCGTACAACATTGCGTTGGTTCTTGCCGGACTCGGGCGGGCGGACGAAGCTTTCGCGGAGCTGCACAAGGCATGTGACGATCGCTCTGGCCTGCTCATATATCTTAAAACGCAGCATTCATTCGACAATCTGCATTCCGATCCGCGATTTGCAGCAATAACGGAACGCCTGAATTTGCCGCAGTAGAATTTTATGAAACGATGCCCTGAATGCGGTAGAAGTTACAACGACGATTCGATGAGCTTTTGTCTCGATGACGGATCCGAGTTGCTCTTTGGCCCGGCGTCGATGGATGAACCGGTGACGGCGATCCTGCACTCGACGGCCGCACCCGGCGAGGCTCCGACGCTCTCTCAGATACACACGACCGGCCAGACGGCGGTCTTGCCTGCAAACACTGGCGATATCGTCCCGAAACCTCGTGGTTTGGATAAGCGGCTCTTAGCCGCACCGTTCCTGCTGGCGATCGTCGTCCTGGGCGGATTCTTTGGCTACAAATATTTTACGTCGGTAAATTCAAAACAGATCGAATCGATCGCCGTGATGCCGTTCGTCAATGAAAGCGGAAATATTGATGTTGAGTATTTGAGTGACGGGATGACCGAGACCTTGATCAGCAGTTTGACGCAAGTGCCCAATCTAAGTGTAAAGGCTCGTTCCTCAGTGTTTCGCTACAAAGGGAAGGAAATCGATTCCAGAACTGTCGGCAAAGATCTCAATGTTCAGGCCATCCTGATAGGGCGAGTAGGTCGACGGGGCGACCAATTATCTCTGAGCCTCGAACTAGTAGAAGTAGCCTCGGAAAATGCGATTTGGAGCCGGCAATATACTCGGAAATCTGAGGACTTGATCGCTCTGCAAAGCGAGATCGCACGGGACGTTTCCAGCCAGTTAAAAGCGAAGCTTTCCGGTACCGACGTGGCCAGAGTAGAAAAAAGTTTTACGGCGAATCCGGAAGCATATCAGCTCTATCTGCGCGGCCGCTTTCATGCAGAAAAACGTGTTACGCCGGAGATCAGAAAGTCTATTGAGTATTTTCAGCAGGCCATAGCAATAGACCCCAATTATGTACATGCTTACGCGGGGCTGGCTGATAGCTATTCGCTACTGTCTGATTACGGCGGAGCACCCGCACGAGAGGCAATACCCGAAGCTAAGTTGGCGGCCTTCAAGGCGTTGTCTATTGATAGTGAGTCTGTCGAAGCCCATACGTTATTATGTAGCGTTCTCGCTACCTACGATTACGATTTTGCAGGGGCTGAAAGGGAGTGCCAACGGGCGATACAACTTGACCCTGACTACGCCCCAGGGCACCACCGTTACGGCCTGCTATTGACTCGTTTGGGTAAACACGCTGAATCACAGGCCAGCTTGCGTCGGGCTTTGGCTTTAGAACCGCTTTCCTTGGTGATAAACCGAAATTACGGCGAAAGCCTTTTTTATGCTCGGAGTTACCCTGAGAGCATTGCTCAGTTTCAAAAAACCATCGATATCGACCCGACGTTCTCTTCGGCCTACTATGATCTCGCATATGCATTGCAGTTAACGCAACGACAGGATGAGTGCGTGGAGGCGTACGCGCGGTCCCAGGAGCTCACTGGTGAGCACGAAAACGCGCGTCTCATTCGGGAAAAGTTCAAAACCGAGGGCTGGCGGGGCTTTTTGAAAATAATGACAACTTTGGGTGTAAGTGGTTCGAACTACACTCGGGCGATTTTCTTGGGCGAGCTGGGTGAGTTCGACAAAGCGTTTGCCGAACTTGAGGCTGCATTTGATCAACGCTTGTATCGGTTGGCACACATTAAGGTCGATCCTCGGCTCGACCCTCTACGTACTGACCCTCGATTTGAGAGACTTCTAAAACGGATGAATCTGCCGGAATAGAATGTTATGAAACGATGCCCTGAATGCAGACGCGATTATTACGACGACACTTTGTTGTTTTGTCTCGACGACGGCAATGCGCTGCTCGAAGGCCCGGCGACGGCTTCGGGTGGAGATGAACCGGCGACGGCGATCTTGCACTCGACGGCTGCTTCCGGCGAGGCTCCGACTCGTGCGCAGATACACATGACCGACCAGACGGCTATCTTGCCGACCGGAACGGGCGATGTTGTTCCTAAGCCTAGCGGTGTTGATAAACGCCTATTGTTCGCTCCGCTCGTACTTGCGGTGATAGTTCTTGGCGGATTTTTCGGATATCGATACGTCACACCAGCCAAGCAGATCGAATCCATCGCCGTGATGCCGTTTGTTAATGAGAGTGGGAATGCGGATGTCGAGTATCTCTCTGATGGTATGACCGAAACTTTGATCAGCAGTTTGTCGAACATTCCTAATCTGTCAGTAAAGGCAAGAAGCACCGTTTTCTATTACAAAGGCAAAGAGACTTCGCCGAAGAAAATTGGTGAAGAGTTGAAGGTGCAAGCCGTTCTATTGGGCAGAGTTTCCCAACGCGGTGACGATCTGAAACTGAGTCTGGAACTCGTCAACACCGAGACTCAGGATGTGATCTGGAGCGAACAATACAATCGCAAGCAATCCGACCTCGTTTCATTGCAGAGCGAGATCGCTAAAGCTGTTTCGGATAAACTTCGTTTGAAATTAACGGCGACAGAACAGGAGCGAGTCAGCAAGACCAACACGACTAGTTCCGAGGCACAACAGCTTTACCTAAAAGGGCGTTTTCATTGGAACAAACGAAATACCGCAGACTTTCAAAAAGCCAGAGAGTATTTCCAGCAGGCGATCGGTGCTGACCCGAAGTACGCACTCGCCCACACGGGACTCGCCGACACATTGGCTCAGATGCCGTATTACGGTGCATTCAAACCAAGTGAATATATGCCGCTGGCAAAACAGTCGGTACAAAAAGCCCTCGAACTTGATCCAAATCTGGCGGAAGCACATGCCTCGCTCGGTCAGATTTTGACCTACGATTATGATTTCAAAGGAGCCGAGAGAGAACTAAAGAGAGCGATCGAACTCGACCCGAAGTATCCGTCTGCTTATCAATGGCTGTCAGAAGTGCATTCCTATATGGGAAATAGCGATCAAGCCCTATTGGATATAAACAAAGCTCTGGAGCTTGACCCATTATCGATGATCATAAATAACAACAAGGGCAGAATACTTGAATCTGGAGGTAAGCGGGACGAAGCAATTGCTCAGTTTAAGAAAACCATGGAGTTGTTTCCGGACGCCACGGGTGTTCGTAATAACCTCGCTGATGTTTATGAAGCCAAGGATATGTATCCGGAAGCCTTTGAACAACGCCTTGTCCAACTAAAACTACAATTTGGCTTCAGTCCTGAAAACATTAGAGACCTCCAACTAGCTTATGAAAAAGGCGGTTATAAGGGTTTTGTGCAAAAGCAAATAGACATTCAATTGGATAGTCAGAGATCAAGTCTGGAAAAGGATAAAAATGCTTATCTGCCCGCCTTCCGAATTGCGATCGGCTATGCCCGTCTCGATGACAAAGATAAGGCGTTTGAATACCTGAACAAAGCGTATGATCAACGCGAACCGCAGATCGCAGAACTCAAAATTCGAGTATCACTTAGTTCTCTGCGAGACGACCCGCGATTTAAGGAATTGGTCAGAAAAGTCGGGATTCCCGAATAGAATTTAGCCTATGAAACGATGCCCTGAATGTAGACGGGATTATTACGACGATACACTGCTGTATTGTCTCGACGACGGCAATGCTCTGCTCGAAGGCCCGGCAAAGTCAGAACCGCCTGCGTCAGCGGGCGGCGAGTTCGACGACGGTCCACAAACTGCCATCTTGCACTCGACAGCCGCCCCGGGCGAAGCTCCGACTCGTGAGCAGATAAATACAACTGACGCGACCGCTATATTCCCCCGCGGAACGGAGGCGAAGCCTCAAGAGAATTTGGGGGACTCGTCGGAAAAGCATAGCTTTTTCGCTCGGCGAGGGGCAAAACCCCTGGCGGCATTGGTCGTAGCCGTTTTGGTTCTGGTCGGCGGGTTCTTTGGCTACCGATATTTCTCGGCTTCTAGCTCCAAACAGATCAATTCGATCGCCGTGATGCCGTTTGAGAATAGGAATTCCGATGCTGACACGGATTATCTGTCCGACGGTCTGGCGGAATCGCTGATCTTTCGGTTGACGCAGATCCCTGATTTGCGGGTTAGCCCGACGAGTTCGGTGATGCGTTACAAGGGGAAGGAGACTGATGTTGCAAAGATCGCTGCCGAACTTGGCGTAGATGCGGTGATGACCGGACGCCTTACCAAGCGGGGCGACAATCTGAACATCACGGTCGAGCTCGTGGATGCCCGCACCAACAAGTCGCTGTGGGGCGAGCAGTATGA
>JAYSZT010000104.1:0-10723 GCA_043737915.1 Acidobacteriota bacterium | reverse complement strand
CGTTGCCAGTGACGAGAGCGTAGAGAGCACACATCGCTTCATGAATTTTTGCGGTTGCTTCTTTTATGTCGTCGATTTGCACAATTTCAGTACCGGTTTTTAGAGTTCCCCGAGCTGAGGCTATTCCCATCATCACCTGCGAGGAGTCTCCGTGCAAGGTAATCGCGTTGTGAGCGAACTTATTCCTTGCCATTTGGGCCTCCCTAATTTTTGTGATCACGGCTTTGTAATTGTCTAGTTTTGGATACTCTGGAAGGAGCCAATCGCAAAGCGAGCTGATTATGTCAACTCGCTGTTTAAAACTTGAATGAACGACCATTATCAGTGCCCGCTCATCTATAGATGTCCCTTCAAAGCCGGCAAACTGGCTGATTGCTATGTTGACGGTGTTCTCGAGTGCTCCCCAAAGCGACGTCATTCGCCCGAGTTCAAGCAAATATTCACTCGGTGCTGGCCAATTCTCAGGAAAGTTGTGCGTACGTTTCATGGGATCCTTATTCGGAGCCTAAGCTGCCCTGATCTTTATTCTCCAGGATCTTTCCAGTTTGTTTGAATGTGCGGTCGAGGGTTTGCGGCATCCGCTCACAGCACGCAGCGAGTATCGGGCACTCTATATTGAACGGCTCCATAGGAACGTGTAGTTCATTCATATACCAGACCATTCGAATTTCCTTTTGCTCCGAATAGCCGTCTACAGGCTTGAGAAGACTTGGATCGACAGTCACTAATTCATCATTCATAACCGCCCTGCCCTTGTATTGGACTCGACCCAGTAGTGCGTGTTTAATATTCCCTCGGGAACGCATCTCTTGCGTTAGAAATGTAAAAAAATGAAGTATTGGAGCATTGATACGGATCCAGTTATTACCAAAAGTCGCCTCAAGGTCTTTGGGTCTGTGGAATTCTGTTAAGCAAAGAACATAAGCATCTCGTGATGTATTTGCAATTGTGAGATTCTGAATAGAGCTGCCGATGATGTCATTTCTAACCGTAAAGCCGGCTTGTCGTGCGGCCTCGATTCCTTGCGGATTTGACTTATCGAGGATTATCTTTTCGATACGACGATACAGATGACCTTCCTGGGCATCCCCAGCCTTTCCTTCGTAGCCTCGACACGCCTGCAGAGTAGAGATTCGAAACCTGCCTTTAACGAAATTTTCAGCGTATTCCGGGTTGTCCAATACCCTGTATATGCAGGGTAAAGCCTCCACGGTCTTCTCAATGCTCATTGTGATTTCCATGATTTGCGTTCGAACGTTTCCCAGAAACTTCATTCAAAAATAGTTTAGGGCCAAAGATCGTATCCAACAAAATCTTCAAATAATGCGAAGCGGTGGGGTCGCAGTCGAGATAGAGCGAACCGGTTCTGAGTCTTCTCTCGCGTCTCCCTCTCGTAACCGCTAGTCCGCGTCCCCAAGCGCGCCTTCGTGGATGTCCTGGAGATCTTCGTAGGCCTTGGGTAGGACTGGCCTTGCTCTCGTGCTGCCGTCCATTTCGCCGATGTAGCCTTCGCGGACCATGGCGTCGAGGATGGCGGCGGCGCGGCCGTAGCCGATGCGGAGGTGACGCTGGAGCAGCGAGGTCGAACCGCGTTTCGCCTGCACGACGCATTTGAGAGCGTCCATGAAGAGCGGATCGCGGCGGCCGGGCAGATCTCCGCTGTCGTCAAGTTCCTCTTCGGTCTTAGTGATGGTCGTGTCGTATTCCGGACGCCAGCCCTGATTCTTGATAAAATCAACGACCTTGCCGATCTCGGCTTCGTCAACATATGCACCGTGAACGCGCGTCACGTTCGAATTCCCCGGCGGCAAAAACAACATATCGCCCTGCCCCAACAAAGCCTCAGCTCCGTTGCCATCGATGATGGTGCGCGAATCGACCTTGCTCGAGACGCGAAACGAGATACGCGACGGGAAATTCGCCTTGATCAGACCCGTAATAACATCAACCGAAGGCCTTTGCGTTGCCAGCACGAGGTGAATGCCGACCGCACGAGCCATCTGCGCGAGCCGCGTGATCGATTCCTCAACCTCTTTGCCCGAAACCATCATCAGATCGGCGAGCTCGTCGATGATGATGACGATGTACGGCAACTTGCGGTAAGGTTCGCCGCTGTCGTCGAGCCGGCCTTCCTTTAGATATTCTTTGATCTTCTCGTTGTAACCGTCGATGTTGCGCACAGCGTAACCGGCGAGGTCTTTGTAACGGCGTTCCATCTCGACTACGGCCCAGCGGAGAGCCACGGCGGCACGTTTCGGATCGGTAATGATCGGTGTCGAAAGGTGCGGAATATCGGCATACAGGCCGAGTTCCAAACGTTTCGGATCGACCATGATGAATTTAACTTCGTCCGGTTTGGCTTTGTAAAGAATCGACATCACCAGCGTATTCACGCCAACCGATTTTCCCGCTCCGGTCGCACCGGCGATCAATAGGTGAGGCATTTTCGCAAGATCGGCGACGAACTTCGCCCCGTCAATAGTTTTCCCGAGACCGAGCGTCAGCAAGCTTTTCGATTCGGTAAACTTCGCCGATTCGACAACCTCGCGCAGGAAGATGACCTCGCGTTTCGGATTGGGCACCTCGATGCCGACGTACGCCTTGCCGGGGATGCGATCGATGCGGATCGACGGCGCTTTGAGCGCGAGACAAAGGTCATCGACCAGACCCGTCACCCGCGAGTACTTCACGCCGGCGTCTGGCTTAAATTCGAAGGTCGTCACAACCGGCCCCGGAGCAATATGCACGACCTTGCCCGGCACATTAAATTCCTTAGTTTTTTGGGCCAAGAGCGTCGCCACTTCGCGGAGTTCTGATTCCTTATGCGAGATCGGCGGCGGAACCTCGGTCAGTAATAGCGACTCGGGAAGCTTGTAGCCTTCGTAGTTTTGAGCGGAGACGGGTGCTGTCGGTTCGAGCGGCTCGTCGATAAATTCTTCTTCGTCGATCGTCGGCTCTTCAACGAGATTTATCGTTTTATCCTTGCGTTTGATCGGAATTTCGGCGATCTCCGGATCGATGACCTTTCGCGTTTCGTATAGATCTTCTCGCGTGTCGATCGTCGGGATCGAGTCGAGGCGTTCGTGTTCGAATAGCGGATCAGCCCGGCGTGCGGCCTCAGCCAGAGCTTCGATCTCGCCGATTGAGATCGTCGGAGGAACAGCGTCAGGCAGCGAAGCCGGCCCGCCGTCGCGCTTACCCTTACGTTTTTCGGCCCGTGCCTGAGCGGCCTCGATCTGGCCGGAACGCGACTGCCGCCGCTTGTCCCGCCATTCGTCGATCCGAATGCGGACGTTTTCCCAGGCGACATCAAAATGACTCAGAAAACCAGCGAGTGTGAAATTTGTGATCAACAGGATCGAGCAGATAAATATCGCCAGCAGCAATATTCCCGCTCCGATGCCGCCAATAAAATGCGAGGTTCCCTGTGCCGCGGCTTCGCCAACGATTGCCCCGTAGCCCCCGAAAAGCGTGACCAACCCCGAGAGCGAGATCGCAAAAAATACATATCCCGCTACCCGCGAAGCCCTCGGTATCAAGGTATCTGATTGAAAGACCCGCAGAGCGATCAGTAAGATCAGCACCGGTATCAGATACCCGGTCCAGCCGACCGCGTTAAATAAAACGGCCGCGATCGACGCCCCAACCACACCGATCCAATTCCGGATCGGCCCCGAACTCGAACTCGTCGGCAGCCACGACCTGTCATCCGGGCTTCCCGTCACTAAACATAAAAAGACCAGCACCGCGAACGCACACAAGATCACCGCCACAACATCGTTCCAATGCGAATGCTGCACGGCCTTCCCGCTTTTCTTTTTAAGCAAAGTAGTGCCGTCCGCCAGACAAAAATTAATGTCGTCGTCCTTGTAAGTCTCGCTACATGTCGGGCAAACTTTCATTGCTTCGGGGTGATAGGCGACTAGTGACAGGTCACAAGAGAAACGTTGAATCTCTTCCCACTTACTTGTCACTCGTTACTTGTCACTTGTTACTTGTCACTTGTTACTCTTTTTGTATGACAAAAAGTTATGGATAAATTCATCAATATCCCCATCCAAAACGACCTCTACGTCCGATCGTTCGAACTTCGTTCGTGTGTCTTTAACGATCTTGTACGGGTGCAGAACGTAATTCCTTATCTGCGAACCGAATGAGATGTCTTGTTTGGTCGCTTCGAGTTCGGCGGCGCCTTCGCGGCGTTTTTCCAGTTCGACCTCGTACAGTTTCGAACGCAAAACCTGCATCGCGACGGCACGATTTTGGAGCTGCGAACGCTGGTTCTGACATGTTACAACAATATTGGTCGGAATATGCGTTATCCGCACTGCCGAATCGGTCACATTTACGTGCTGACCGCCGGCACCGGACGACCGGTACGTGTCGATCCGCAGATCTTTGTCCTCGATGTTGACCTCGATCGTCTCGTCGATCTCGGGCGAAACGAACAGCGACGCAAACGAAGTCTCACGACTACCGCCGGAGTTGAAGGGTGAGATGCGAACCAGCCTGTGAACGCCGGCCTCGGCCGAAAGCAGACCGTAGGCATATTCGCCCTGAACCCGGAAGGTCGCTGATTTCAAACCCGCTTCGCTACCGGACTGTTCGTCGATGACCTCAGCCTTGAACCCGCGTTTCTCGCACCAACGCAGATACATTCGCAATAGCATTTGAGCAAAATCCTGAGCGTCTGTCCCGCCAGCACCGGCCTGGATCGAGCAGATGGCGTTGTTCACGTCGGTCTCGCCCGACAGCAAGCTCTCGGTCTCGGCCGCATCAACGTCTTTCGTGAGACTGTCGATCAGCTTGTGCAATTCGATCGACGAGTCAGGATCATCCGCCGCAAACTCGAACAGCACTTCAGCATCCGAAACTCCGGTCTCAAATCCGGTCTGCTGCTTGAGTGCCCGTTCGACCCGGCTTCGCTGCTGGACAACCTTCTGCGCCGATTCCTGGTCATCCCAGAAACCCGGTGCAGAGATCAATTTTTCCGATTCGTCTAATTCAGCTCGTTTGGCAGGTGCGTCAAAGAAACCTCCCAAGTTGGGTAACTTTTTCTCTGATCGCGTCGAATTTTGTTTGTAGTTCTGTCAGTTCCATTACTTCCATTCTATCTCACCGGGAGGCAGAATCACCTCACAGCCGCGCCAATTTTCAATTTCGCCGAGCGAGACAATCAGTCGGTTTTCTTCAATTAGCTTTTGAACCCGCAAGATGTAGAAAGAGTCGGGCAAATTGGGAATTTCCGATTGCATTTCATGCATTGACGACATAACCAGAAATGCGATCTTGCGGCCACGCCGGATCGCAAACGACATAAGCCAATTATCGATCCTCGCTAAATCTTGGAGAGTCAATTGAGAAACCCATTCACGTTCTGCGTCAGACAATTCCAGACCAGGTATTAATTTCTTGGGATAATAGCTGTCGTCAATCATAGGCATTAAGACGCCATCCACTCCAGAGAATTTTCAAGCGTCGGCGTCTGCATTCTGCCCGATCCATAAACGGTTCCCATCCGGATCGTCCACCCGGAATTCGGTCAGGCCGTAGAAAGTGGTTTCGAGATCGGGGATCTCAATTCCATTTGCCCGAACCTGGGCGTGATATTCGGCGATATTCTCGGGATAAAGATATAGAACACCGGAACGCGGCGTGCCCGGGTGGACGTTGATCGACTGGTCAACCATCAATCGGCACTCGTCAAAAACCAGCATCGCCCATCGCCACTCGTCACGGCGACTCTCAACGCTGAATCCCAGCTTCTGATAAAACTCGATGCTCACTCCGATATCTCGCACCGGCAGCATCGGTATCAGGCGATTCATTTTCATATTGATTTCTGTTGCTGTCGCGGGCGACGGCGGCTAAAACTAAAGATCAGCAACCCGACCGTTACCAACGAACACAACCACGCAAACCAATCGCCGTATTTTACATAAAATGTCTGCGAGCCGTCGGATTTTGAGACGCTCCAGATTCGTGACGCTTCTTCGTAGGTAGGCGCCGGATTTATGACACTTCCGCGTTCATTTATATATGCGGTGACCCCGACATTCGTCACGCGAAGCACCGGGCGATTCGTCTCGACCGCGCGAAAAACGGCGTTAGCCAAATGCTGCCTCAGCACCGGCGTCGGTCCGAGGTAGCCGTCATTGGTCATTTCAATGAGAACATCCGCCCCGTCCTGAACATAACGCCGCGAAAGCTGGCCAAAATGGGATTCGAAACAGATCATCACGCCCGCTTTGGCGTCGCCGATCGGTAAAATGTCATATTCGCGGCCATACGAAAAATTGCCGACAAACCCCGGCATTATTCCCTCTAATATCGGCGGCACCGCCTCGCCAAACGGCAGAAGGAAGATTTTATCATACTGTGCAACCTCTCTACCCTCAGGCCCAACCATCACCGCCGAATTAAAAAACTTCCCATTCGTTGCATCAGGCTCGGCTGAATTAAACAGCACGTTCACATTATTCCGCCTCGCAAAATCCCCAATAAACTGCTGAAATTCCCGATCATCGTTGTACATAAAGTTCATCGGCGATTCGGGAAGAATAACCAGAACAGGCTCGGCTGGCGGCTCAAGGCTATTAGCTGGTAGCTGTTCTGTATCTTTTCTTAATTCGGTCTCCGCAAGCTCGATCTGCCGCTGCCGGAGTTGCTGGTATTTCTGAAAATCAAGCCCGCTCATCGGGACGTTTGGTTGAACGGCAATAGCTTTTGCTGCCACAGTTGGCGGCAATCGCGAATCCGAATAAGGATAAATGTAGCTTCTGTAGATTCCAACGCAGGCCAACCCAATCAGCAGTAAAGCGACAATTATCGGTGCAAGTATGTACCGTTTTCGAATAAAATAAACAGCAAGCGAACTCGTGAGAACTGGGAACAGGCTGACGAGATAGATTCCACCGATGCTCGCTGGATAGAACTTAAATGGTGTTAGGATGATCGTCCATTCGGGAACAAATGCCTGCGAATACCCCACCGCGTTCCAATTATTCCCCGTCACCCAATACCGCAGAAACTCGGTGAACACCCAAACAAACGGAGCCGCGAGAAATGCCCACGAGCCGAATCGCCGCAGTAAAACAGACAATATCGCCGCAAATATTCCCGGAAACACCCCGATCGCGAGTGAGACGAAAACCATTCCCGAATACGCCAGCCACGGCGGAAATCCGGCGTAGTGGATCGGAGCGTACGTCAACCACCAGCAGGTTCCGAAAAAGAACAACGTACCGAACAACCATCCCGTGACGAACGATCGAAATATCGACTCTTTTTCACGCTCAACCGCCCACGTTAGCGGAACGAGTGCAAACCAAGCAAGAAACCAGTATTCAAAATCAGGAAAAGCGAGAATCAGCAAAACCGCCGCGACAGCAGCGAGCAAGGCATTTTTCCACGAAGGAAACACACGTTGTACAGCGGCGAACCTCATCCCGATATTCTAGCAGGAAAACGCATTGACTGGAGAAGCAAGCATCCCAGTCAGTTCAAAATGAACGGTGATGGATGACGATCGAACGCAGAGATACAATTTCCGTCATCTGCGCAGTGACAGTTTGTGTCAGTCAGATGTGATTTCGGTCTGCCATAGGTCAAAATGCACGAATGGTACATATCGGTTGCGTGAAAACCTATCAAATTGAACGGTTAGCCCATTTTCAGGCGGTTTCAGCGAATATGCCCGTAAACGCAGGAAAACCCGACCTTTTTAGGTCGGGCTTTTTGATAGGAAGGACAACTGTAGGAACGCTCGGAAGGTGTACAAGCACAGTGGCAAACCGCACTCGGAGTAGTGATGGCGGCGGGTCTTGATTACTTATCAAGCTGGCCACTGTTCTATTAGCACGTAGCGTGCCACGGAATTGCCCAACAATAAGGATGTATGTCCGAGCAGGGATAAAACATTGAAAAGCCCGTATTGACGGGCTTTTTCTCCGAATATTTTTTTGGAACCTGAATCGGCTTAGGACTTTGGTCGCTGAAAGTCAGATCAACGACTTACATTTTGCGTTATCTAGAACAACGTTCTGACAGTCTTTGTAGGGCAATGGCGTCCTGATTCTCCGCATCTATCTCCGCAGCAGACGCAGCGTAGTTTTTAGCCTGTAGGCAATCACCCTTTTCGACGTATATCTTTCCGAGACTGACGTGGGCATCGATCAGCCGATTATCCCAAAATACCGATGTTTTGAAGGAACTTACCGCCTGCTCGATATCGCCGCGACGAAGATGGATCTTGCCGAGCAGCAGATAGCTTTCAGCACTCATTGGTTCGCTTGCTAGAATTCGGCGAAGCGTGGCCATCGCCTCGTCGTCGTTGCCATTCTTTACCTGCGTCCGAGCCGTCGCGAGCAGACTCTCGGTCTCGCTCATTTGCACCTTAGCTGGCGTTGCTCCCTGCCTACGACTAAGTACGACGCTAACGAAGTCCTTTCGTACAGGCTGCTCTACTCGCAAACTGAGGTCGGCAAAGGTCTTAGATTTTTGCCATTCCTTTTCAAGATTGGCGTAGCGGTTATTCGCCGTCAGAAATTTGCGGGCCTGATTATCGATATCTACGGCAAGCGGATCCTTCAGTGAATCCAGAGCCTTGGCCAGCATGAAATAAGCGTCGCCATCACGCGGATTAGCCGCGATCGCACCGCGAAGTTGCTCAGCCGCCTCTGTCATATTGCCGGTAAGAAATAGAGTTGCTGCGTAGTTGAACCGAATATTAACGTCGTTCGGTGCGGAGTCAGCCGCTTTCCTTAACAGGTCGATTCCCTCCGTCAGTAGAGCCGCTGCCTTTTCAGGATTTTTTCTTTCTGATCTAGAAGCCTGTACCGCGATCGCCCCCAACGCATTATAGACGCTTGTCAATTTCAGATCATCGGCAAGTGGCCGCAGCGTGGACAAGGCAGATTCGAAATTGCCCTTCTGCCACTGGATCAGCCCAATATAGAATGAAGCCTCGGCAAACGTCTCGTCGTTACACTGCGACGCCTTACTCTCAGCTTTGGCTTTATCAACACATTGCTGATGGGATCTGATCACCTGTTCGAAGGCATTAATTGAATCCGGGAATTTTCGTTGAACCAGATAAAGATGCCCTAACTCGAGAGCTGCATCGGAATAGATCGCATCCGTCGTTGACTCACCAAATAGCCGGAGAGCATTCTTAAAATAGTTCTCCCGCGAATCCATTGCAGGGGTCAACAAACCTTTTATATAAGCCTCAAACGCACGCCCCGGAACCTTTGTCGCCGATTCGATAAGTTGATTTTGCGAGAATGGCAGAGATTTATCGCGTTGATATAAGATCTGATAAGCGATCTGCCCTTGGATCGTTTGCAAATTCCCGAGAGCATCGTTGACCGTGATGTCGCGGGTAATTCGCCTTCCATCAGACAACTCTTCGCTCATGAATCGACCTTCGTTCACACGAACGATCTTCGCCGTGACATTGATCGTCGCCGCCGTATCAGCCTGAGCCGGAACGATGCTATATCTTCCTGAAACCAAGATGGTCGCTCTACTCTCTCTAGCCAATTTTAGTGAAGTTGCGAGACTCGGTAGATTCGTTAGGGGAATACGTAGCCTCTGTTGTAACAGTTTTCGCTCTTCGTTGGAGATCACATTTAGATTCGGCACTCGAAGCAGATCTGAAAGTGAGTCGGCGAAGCTTTCGCCAACCCAGCTGAACTCAGCCTGTTGTGTCGTATTCTCAAACGGAAGGATTAAAACTGTATCCGTCTGCGCGGCTGAGTTTACAGTCGCAGCCAGAGCGAGGATAAATATAAATGATATCTTTCTTAACATTTTGTCCCCTAAAATAAAAAATTCGCTTATATGATAAGCGAACTGGTGAACAAGTATGATGCTCGAAACGGAATAAAAGATGGTAACCGGTACGGGATTTGAACCCGTGTTGCCGCCGTGAAAGGGCGGTGTCCTAACCCCTAGACGAACCGGTCAGAAAAACACAAAACGTTTTTTCAAAAAAACTGATCGCCAAAAGGCGAACGATAAGAATATCGCACGACCAAAATCGTGTCAAACTTGAAAAGGTTCAAGAAAACTAATAGATTCGGACTTTAACCAAATGTTCCTTTTCACAAAACCGAGTTTAGCCGAAATCCAGCAATTCCTATCGGACAGGTCTGAAGATAAATTCTCCTACTCTGAGATCGGTGTCTCGCTCACAGGAGCTCCGCCCGGATATGTAGTCGACAGTAACCGTATAAAGATCGGCGAAGGCCGCGAGGCTTTTGAAAAGGCCAAAGATGCCGTGCGTGGCTGGAAAATGTTTGACCTTTCCTGGGTAGAACTTCACAGCACCGATACGCCTCTCGAGATAGATCGCAATGTTGCGATAGTTGCAAGTCATTACGGATTTTATTCAATAAATGCTGCCCGGATCGTCTATACGTTCGATGAGACTAGTGACGAACTAGAGATAGAAAGGTTTGGATTCGCGTACGGAACCCTGATCGAACACGGCGAGATCGGCGAAGAAAGATTTTCGGTTGAGTTTCATCGGTCATCAGGCGAGGTTTTCTACGACCTGTTTGCATTTTCGCGCCCTGCGTCTTTACTTGTGCAGATCGGTTATCCAATTGCCCGCGATCTGCAAAAAACCTTTGCTCAGGATTCCAAAATTGCAATGCAGCGAGCAGTTTCCGCTTTGCCTTCTCCCCGCTGAATATTCCCTGAATCGTGATAGAGTATT
>JAYSZT010000103.1:0-22230 GCA_043737915.1 Acidobacteriota bacterium | reverse complement strand
GCTCAAAGGCCTCGACGACATTGCCTTGACGCTCGAATTCGAAGGCGATATCAGCGAATACGAGCATCGAACAGGCATCTCGACCCGATTTACCACCGCCTGAAACCGACGTTACGCCACCGAACTGTTTGCTTTTTTTAACCCGTCAAGTTACCATAAAGGCTCGTTAAACAAGCCTTTTTAGCCGTCTAGGATCGCTCGTTTTTGCCGCGAAAGGACGGCTTTGCATCGCTTATAATTATGGGTTTCTCGACCGTCGCCATCCACGCTGGCAATGAACCGGATCCGGTGACCGGCGCCGTCAGTGTGCCGATTTATCAAACGTCCACCTACAAACAAGAAGCTTTCGGTAAACCGACCGGCGGCTACGAATACGCTCGTACCCAAAATCCGACCCGCACGGCTCTCGAATTAAATATCGCTGCTCTCGAAGGTGCGAAGTTCGGTTTTGCGTTCGCCTCGGGAATGTCCGCCATCGACACGGTTCTAAAGCTCGTAAAATCGGGCGAACACGTCATTCTCGGCGACAATACCTACGGCGGCACGTTTCGCTTGTTCAGCAAAATATTGACCAATTACGGCGTCGAATTCGACCTCGCCGATACGACCGATATTGCGAATCTCGAAAGCGCGTTCAAGCCGAACACGAAAATGGTCTTCGTCGAGACACCGACTAATCCGGTCATGTCGGTTACCGACCTCCAGGCAGTTTCCGATCTCGCCCACGCTCACGGAGCGAAAGTCGTCTGCGACAACACGTTCATGTCGCCGTATTTTCAGCGTCCGATCGAGTTTGGCTGCGATATTGTCGTCCACTCGACGACGAAATATCTTAACGGACACTCCGACAGCGTCGGCGGATTCGTCGCTCTGAACGATGAAGAAGACGCCGAGTGGATCGGATTTGTGCAGAACGGCATAGGTGCAATTTTGTCGCCGTTCGACTCGTTTTTGGTGCTTCGCGGTACGAAAACACTCGCCGTTCGAATGGAGGCACACGATAAGAATGGCCGCATCGTCGCAAACTTTCTCTCCGAGCATCCAAAGGTCGAGAAGGTATTTTATCCCGGCCTCGTCTCGCATCCGCAGCACGAACTTGCTAAACGTCAGCAATCCGGATTCGGCGGCATGGTCGCCTTCGAAACAGGCTCGCTTGATAACGCAAAAAAAGTTCTAGAGGGCGTCAAGTTGTGTATACTTGGCGAAAGTTTGGGCGGTGTCGAGAGTTTGATCTCGCATCCGGCGTCTATGACGCACGCATCCGTCCCGAAAGGAAAGCGTGACGCACTCGGTATTACCGACGGCCTCGTCCGCGTTTCCGTCGGCATCGAGGACGTCGAGGATATTCTCGCTGATCTCGATCAGGCGCTCAGTTAATTTCAAGTTCAAGTTCCGTGTTTTTGGAATTCGTGTTAATTTTTAATTCGGAACTTTGATCCGAATCTCCAAATTGAAAAGAATGTTTATTGTTGAAACACATGCGACGTCGCACATTGGCCGTGTTCGAAAGGGCAATGAGGATAACTACCTTCTCCTCAATATAACCGGTGCCAAGCGCTGGACCGGTTCGCAGGATGACAGCGAGTTCATTGTCGAATCGCAAAAATTCGATATCGATGGCAATGGCGTCGTAATGGCTGTCTCCGACGGAATGGGCGGTGCATTGGCCGGCGAGGTCGCGAGCACGATGGCTGTCGAAACGGTCAGCGAACGCCTATTGAACGAAGATATCGATGAGACCTTATCGCCCGAGGCTAATGATCATCACCTCATCTCCAAACTTTACGACGCCACCGTCAACGCAAATTTCTTGATCCACAATCAGGGACGCACCGACCCGCAGTTCCAGGGAATGGGAGCGACCTTCACCGGTCTCGGCGTCACGCCGGATGCGGCCGACATTATTCAGGTTGGCGATAGCCGGGCGTACCTGGTCAGGAACGGCAAAATATATCAGGTGACCAAAGATCAATCGCTCGTTCAGCAGTTGATCGACGCTAAACAGATCTCACCCGAGGAAGCCGAGACGCACACGCTCAAAAACGTTATTCTCCAGGCACTCGGTGCCCAGAACGAGATCTACCCGGTCTCAGCCCGTGTCGCTCCGCATCGTAATGATGTTTTCCTGCTCTGTAGCGACGGCCTCTCGAATAAGGTCAGCGCCGCCAGTATGCAACGGATCGTGTTAGATAATTTTGAAAAATTAGAGAATGCCTGCGTGGAACTCGTTCGCGAAGCCAATGAGAACGGCGGCGAAGACAATATTACTGTCATCATTGCGAAATGTCTCGGCGAGGAGCTTCCTGAACCGATCGGCGACGATGTTAAGCTCGAACTGATCGACCTTGGCGGTATCCACGATACGGCGGAGCAGGACACGGCTGAGATACTTTAATCCTGTTTCCAGCCCGGTAATTCTTTTGTCACCCGCTTGACGTAGATCGACGATCCGCGAACCTCGACGACCTCAACCTTTTCTCCGTCCGTCAGGGCGATCTCGTCGATCGGATATGCGGTCCAGATAGATCCAAAAACTCTCACCGCACCTTCATTCAACGAGCCCTTGCTCGACTCAGTTACTGTCCCGATCTGACCGGGCAGGGAATCGATCCCCATTTTGCGTTGATCCGCTCCTCCGCTGGCGAAATATTGTGAAAACAAAGTCCGAGACATGGCCGTCAGCCCTACCGAAACAATAATAAACGCTGCGATCTGAACCCCGGGTCCGAACCCCAAAACCGCCGCCAGAGCCGCAGCGATCGCCCCGATACCGAACCATAACAGAAAAAAGCCGAGCGTAAAGATCTCGGCGACGATCAACACAACCCCGGCAATCAACCACAAAATCCAACCGATCTGATCCATATATTAACGTCCAGCAATTGCGCTAAATAATAGCATAGTGCGAATCTCAGCATTCGAAAACTTCGAGTCGGAGTCGACCCCTTCTGGAAATAGCGTATCCTGACGAACTTTTCGACGTCGAAACGCCCCAGTCGCTCGTTTTGGGAGAAAGACCGCAGATCATTTGCCGTTTTTGCCGTCCGCCACCAATAGTGATAATCTTTTGAAGGCGTGCTGGGGTGGCGGAATTGGTAGACGCCCAGGACTTAAAATCCTGTGCCTTTAGGGGCGTACGGGTTCGATTCCCGTCCCCAGTACCACTTTAGGACTATTTGAAACGGACTCTCTCGCGAGGGTCCTTTTTATTTTATGGCGCCGGCTGATTCACTTTTGGCATCCTAATTGCGATTAGTCAGGTCGAGGTGCAGTATATGAAAATAAGAAATATAGTTTCAGTCGGGTTTTCCATTCTGTTGTTCGTGGTTGGGTTCACGCAGATTGCGGACGCGCAGAATCGAACGGTGCGTAACGAAGCCGAGCGTATATCCGGCGATTCGTTCGGCATTACGAGCCGGACGCCGCTTGGTGCAACAGTTTATTCGGTCAATCGTCCGTCTAAAGCCGTTCTCGCCGCCGTTGATAAAGGTTTGACCGACCTTTTTGCCGTCGCCCGCAAGAATCGGTACCGCAATCGGCTAAACTACTCAGACTACTCGATCTACATCGGCAAGGCCGATCGGCAAAAGGACGCGTCGGGCCAATATTCGCCCGACATCGCTGTCGCTTCGGCCCAGTATGCTGGAACGGTTTATGACAAAGGCGGCTACATTTACGCCGCGGGCATCGTTGTCGCCTTAAATCCGTGTGCGTTTTTGATCGGCGAGCATACAAAGAATTTCGCCCGTATTTCCGACGTCGTCCGTTACGAAGGCGAGCACCTGGTGCTTTATCACAACGACCGTCAGCTTTATAACCAGACGGCTGATCACAGTCAGGGCGGCGGGCATCCGATCCTGCAGTGATCGCCGACGCGTGGCCCAAATCGTGTAGACGATGAACCAAACGGTCTCGCGATGCTCGACTTTCTAGCTTGATCCGAGATAAAATGCCTTGAATTCAGGGCATTTTTTTTGTTTCTAAATGAAATTTCGCGGTGGCACGAGCATTGCAATTCTACTTCGTGAGCGGGGAAGTGACGCTCGCGAAGACGGAGGTCGGTGATGAAAGTCTTCGTATTTGTTGGTAAGGTAGCGATCCTGTCAGTTTTGATATTTGCAAATTTCTCGCTTTTATCGGCACAGTCCGATTCGATCTATCGATTGCCGGCGGGTACGAGGATAAAGGTAAAACTCGACGCCGAGATCAATTCCAAAGTGTCGAGCGTCAACGACACGTTTACCGCGGTCGTCGTACAGCCTGTGAAGGTTCGCGACGTGGTCGTGCTTCCGGCGGGTTCGATCATCGAAGGGCGTGTTGCCAGCGTTTCTAAAGCTGCTGGCGGCGGAAAAGTGGGCAAACTCGACGTTGTTTTCGAGTTGTTAAAACTCTCGTCCGATGTACGGCGAAATATCGACGGTGTGCTGATAAATGATCTCTCGGCCGCCTCGTCGCAAACATTTACGGCACTCAGCATCGTCGGCGCCACCGCCGCCGGAGCAGGGATCGGAGCCGCGACAAGGTCAGGGATCGGAACTCTGATCGGTGCAGGGATCGGGGCCGGAATCGGAACCGGCATATCACTTTTGCGAAAGGGAAAAGAGGTGCGGATACGCAAAGACGAGGAATTTGAGATCGAGTTAAAAAAAGAGGTCGTGTTGCCCGTTCTCGACTATTGAAAAATTAATATAAGTTTGGCCTCGGTGAAAACCGCCGGCCATTTCGAAAAAGCCCGATGCGAAGGGGAGAGCGCATCGGGCTTTTTCAATTTTTCAAGCACAATCCGATGCCGTTGTTTGCGGGAAATTTCGGCGCATCATAGAATAGTTTTTTATTCAGATTAGTATTTCATTAACTTTTAAGAGAGGAAAATAATGGCTGGAAGAAATAAGGTTACAGTTGTCGGTGCCGGAAATGTCGGTGCGACGGCTGCTCATTGGATCGCTAGCAAAGAGCTGGCGGATGTGGTTTTGGTTGATATCGTCGAGGGAACTCCGCAGGGAAAATGCCTCGATCTGGCGCAGGCTGCACCGATTGACGGTTTTGATGTAAAGCTTGTCGGGACAAACGGTTACGAAGAAACCGCGAATTCCGACGTGGTCATCATCACCGCCGGTTTGCCGCGAAAGCCGGGCATGAGTCGCGATGATCTGCTGAAAACAAACTCCGATATCGTCGGGCAGGTAACCGAACAGGTCGCCAAATATTCGCCCAACGCAGTTATCATCGTCGTTTCAAATCCGCTTGACGCTATGGCTCAGGTTGCTTTCCGCCGTTCAGGTTTCCCGAAAAATCGCGTGATCGGAATGGCCGGCGTGCTCGATTCGGCTCGTATGCGTTGTTTCGTCGCCGAGGAACTCGACGTCTCTGTTGAGAATGTCACGTGCTTCGTCCTCGGCGGCCACGGCGATACGATGGTTCCGCTGCCGCGTTACTCGACGGTTGCCGGCATCCCGATCACTGAACTGATCGAAAAAGATAAACTCGACGCGATTCTCACGCGTACCGCCAACGGCGGAGCTGAGATCGTCGGCCTGCTCAAAACCGGGAGTGCCTACTACGCACCGAGCCTCGGAGCGGTCGAGATGACCGAGGCGATCCTAAAAGACAAGAAAAAGATCCTGCCATGTGCCGTCTTCCTTGAAGGCGAGTACGGCGTCAGCAATCTCTTCGTCGGCGTACCGGTAAAACTAGGCAAAAACGGCGTCGAACAGATCATCGAGATCAGCCTCACCAACGAAGAACGCACCGCCCTCCACAAAAGCGCCGCTGCCGTTCAGGAACTCGTCGATATTCTCAATGTTTGAGCAATATTCGACCAAAAAATTGAAGTAAAAAAAGCCCCTCATCGCGAGGGGCTTTTTTAATTCTGGTTTCGGTTGTTCTCGGTTTCTACTCGAAAAGTTTGCGTTACCTCGCTCCGCGGCTGACGTTTATGGCTTTGGCGAACTCTAGTTTCATGATGCCTTCGCGGTCGATGTCTATTTCGTGGAACAGGACGGTCCGATCGACGGTGATGCCGAAATGGGTGCAGAAGGCGGCGGCGCGGATGACCCGGTGGCGGGATCCGGCTTTTGGTTTTAGGGCGAAGGCGTTTCTTCGGCGAATGTCGACGGGTTTGAGGCCGATCACGCGGCTGCCCTCGTCGAACAGCAATTCGACCGCCGCCGGTTCACCGAGCGCCCGAAACGCGACTTCGTTGAGCATGATCGCCTTCTTCGGCCCGAGCGTCACCCGTGCCTCACCCTTCTCTGAGCCATACGGCTTTCCCTCAAATTTGACCCAGTGATTGATCATCAGTTATGTTCCTCTGTAAGGATATTGTTTCACAAATGCAACATTTCCGTCAAGACTCTTTGTTAGTACAGACAAAAGTGCTTGGACAAATGAATGACGTCTGAGCAAACGCATATCTTCTTTGCGAGCTTTGCGTTCCTGATTGCGGGCTTTGCGTTAAATACCGCCTTCGCGATGGGGATGCCAAGCAAGATGCTCAAGACACTGAGTTTATCTCGGAAAAACGACAGAACACCTTTTCGACTTCGGCAGATGAGATTCTGATAACGACGATGACGGTGACGGCGATGCTGAAAAAACCGATGGATCCGGTGGCGAGAGCGTTAGATCGAGCACCTAAAAATTTGACGGAGTCGGCATAGCTCAACGTGGCGTGTCGAGGCGGCAATATTCCCGCAGACCGGTCATATTTCGCACCAATTTCGCGCAGAAAACGTGCAATTTAGCGCCATTTTTCACTGTTTTAGTGGCAGATCGATCAAATTATGGATAGAATGCCGCGAATTGGGAATCGAGGGCGTTCTGTGACTCAAAATCATTCAGCCTGACCGAAAATATCAGTCAGGATGACTCGGCAAATTAGCCGCAAACTTCCATTCATACTGCTAACATCAATCATTGCATAACTTAGCTTTTTGGCACGTAGCTTGTATAAGAGAGACCGGCGACATGTGTCGTCATTATTGTTGCGAGCAGTTGTAGAGGAGTCACTAGTTATGAACAGAACAGTTTTCGGGATCACGTCGTTGAGACGTGTCGCATCGATTGCGATCCTGACGTCGTTTTTATTTTCGAATGCATTCGCGGTCGCTGCGAGTCGTACAGATGCCAAGAGCATTATTGCGACAACCTCGACCATGGAGAAATATACCAAAGATCTTACGCAGCTAGGCCGTGAAGGTAGATTGCGTCAGAACCTAAACCTTGAAACTGAGACCGCACGTCTCATCAAGGTGTTAGCCGAAGGTGGTATTCGTCAGCCGGTCGTAATCTCAGAAGACAACGAAGTTCAAAATTCGATAGTTGAGCAGGTAGCTCTGGCGATCGCGAGCGGCATTGCACCGGCAAGTCTTAAGGGAAGATCGATAATCAAGCTCGATACCGCAGTCTTATTTTCGAACTCGCGCTCGGAGTCAGAGGCGGCATCAATTATTGATTCGATCGTGGACGAAGCCGTGGCTTCGAACGGAAAGATTATCCTTTTCGTTGACGAACTGACCAATTTCGTTGGCTCGAACGCCGCTACTGATAAGTTCTTCGATGCGATCAAGACCGGAAAGCTGGCTGTCATTGGCAGCAGCAATTCGGCTTCGTTTGACGAGCAGATCGCCTCCAAAGCAGAGATCGCCGCCTACTTTAATGGTATTTTTGCGGCGGTAAAAGGTCAGGCAAATGCCGATTCCTCGAACGAAGGTTACCGGGGCGACAATGTTTCGCCGGATCTTCGCGATATGATGGCGAAGGACCCGAGCGGACGCAAACGCGTTGATGTGATCCTGCAGGCTAAAAACGCCGAGAACGAAGCATTTCGAGCTTTGTTGGCGGACGGCCAGGCCCGTGTGACGGGACGCGTCGGCGATTCGAATACGCTGATCGTAAATTTGCCGCTGTCGGCACTGAACGCTCTCTCCGCGAGCGGAATGATGAACTACGTTTCGCCGGATCGCCCGACCGCCTCGAGCGGCCACGTCGAGGACGCGATCGGTGCAGATCTGGTGCGTGCACAGGACGCTCTGAACGGCCGCAACGCTTACACGCTCAATGGAGCGGGTGTCGGGATCGCGGTCGTTGATTCGGGAATTTACTCGAATCACAACGGTTTTAAGAACGGTTGGAACTCACGGATCGTTGCCAACGTTAATTTCACGAGCTCATCTCTGCCTAGCACGAACGATATTTATGGTCACGGTTCGCACGTTGCCGGCCTTGCCGCCGGTTCGTCGACGGTTGGCGATGCTGCATACCGTGGTGTCGCACCCGCTTCGAACATCATCAGCGTTAAAGTTTTGGATAACTCAGGAGTCGGTCAGACTTCGTGGTTATTAAATGGCCTCAACTGGATCCTCGCGAATCGAACGACCCACAACATCAAGGTCGTCAACCTCAGCCTTGGCGGTACGGCGGTCGATACTTATACTAACGATCCGGTCTGCCTGAAGGTCAAGGAACTTGCCGCTGCCGGGATCACGGTTGTGGTCGCTGCCGGCAACTTGGGCAAAACCGCAACCGGTGCCAACGCCTACGGCCGCATTCATTCACCGGGCAACAGTCCTTATGTGATCACGGTCGGTGCAAGCAATTCGTTTGGAACCACGTCGGTCGGCGACGACAGCATGACCAGCTACAGTTCGCGTGGCCCGACCCGCAGCTTCTTCAGAACCGCTGACGGAATGACCGTTTTCGACAACCTGATGAAACCGGACCTCGTCGCACCGGGCAACAAGTTGGTCTCGTACAAAGCTCCGTATAACGTGATGTCAACGGCGAATCCTTTGCTGAACCTTGATCTCACGAACAACTCTGATTCGATGATGTACATGAGCGGCACTTCGATGTCGGCTCCACTCGTTGCGGGCTCCGCTGCTTTGCTTTTGCAGGTAAACCCGAACCTCACTCCCGGCATGATCAAAATGCTGCTCCAGTACACAGCAAAACCGATCTCCGGCGCCAACACCCTCGAACAAGGTGCCGGTCAGCTAAATCTCGAAGGAGCAGTTCGCCTAGCACGTTCGCTCAGGACGGACGTGGATTTTAATTCGCTTGCAAAAGACACGTCGACCGTCTCAACCGGCTGGCTCATGCCAAGCGTTTCATCAACGATCGGCGGAACCACATTCCCATGGTCGCAGCTAATTACCGGTGACCACACCTACATGACCGGCGCCGCTCTAATTTCCAAATTCCAGAGCGTCTACAAACGCGATAAACGTTTTGGCGAAGGCGTCAATTTCGCCAACGGAACATTCACCCTCAACACCACCTTTTATTCAACCGGACTAACCGCCAATCGGCAGGTAAAAACCAGCAATGGAACTGCCCTTGGCGGCGGATCGATCTGGGCGTCCTACGGCGAGACTTCGGGCAGCGGAGTACTAGTCGGTGATGGCGTCTTGGTGGGCGATGGGGTGTTGGTCGGTGACGGAGTTCTGATCGGTGATGGGGTTCTCGTAGGTGACGGGGTGCTCGTTGGCGACGGCGTATTAGTTGGCGATGGGGTGCTGATAAGTGATGGGGTTTTAGTTGGTGACGGAGTCTTGGTCGGCGATAGTGTTCTCCTCGGTGATAACACAGCCGCACCGCAGTAGGCGTCCCAAATATCAAACCCAAAAGAAACTCTGTACGTGGGCGTCCAATTCGAGGAGGCTCGCCCCAAGTAGGGAAAGCCAAGCTTAATGGAATCCCCGTGCCAGCAACGTTCTTTGTTTAAAAATAAATAACAATAGACAATATTCTTGTTTTCATCCATACTTCATACGGTCGGAACAGTTGTTTCTTTTGTTCGTCAGGCCGTCCCCATTTCCCTTCAACCTAACAAAACTAATCAATTGAATCCGTACTTCAACGATGGCGAATGTCGAATTCCCTGAGTCAAAAGATGAAATACCCAAAAATTACCAAAGGCTACATGTTAGCTGTGATAATCCTGGGAATTATTTGCCTGGCTCTATCGCTCCTTAGCGTTAGAGTAGACAGAATCGATATTCATCTCGCGGTATTGTTTGTATTTACGATTGCGGTTGGATCGCGAATTACGATCCAAGTACCTCGGTTTAAGTCCTACATCTCGGCGTCGGAGACATTTGTTTTCTTTGCCCTACTGTTTTACGGCGGGGAATTCGCCGTCATTCTCGCTGCGGCTGAAGCCTTTGTTACATCCTGGCGATTCTGCAACAAGAAGGTCACCGTATTTTTTAATACGGCAACAATGGCGATTTCACTGACGGCCGTTGTAGTCCTGCTTAAATTTGCAGGGTTATATACGGAAAGCCAGGCCCTTGGCGGTAGTGATTATCAGCAGAACCTTATAATTGTATTGTCGCTCATCGCGCTTACACATTTTTTTGTGAATACGACGATCGCCTCAGTTTACGGTTCACTGCGCGATTCAAACCCTTTTTGGGAAACGTGGAAGACCAAGTATATTTGGTCGTTTATCACATATTTCGTTGGTGCCGCAAGTGCAGGGGTTCTGGTTCAGTTGGCTGCCGTGATGGGTTTCGGGATCATTCTTGCGAGCCTCCCGGTCTGCTTTTTTGTTTTTCTTTCCTATCGGATGTATCTGAAAAACGTAGATATTTCGATGCGTCAGGCGGAGCAGGCGGAAGAATACGCTGGTATTCTTGAGTCACAAGCCGATGCCTTGCGTGAATCTGAGGAGCGCTTTCGGAGTGCGTTCGATTACGCACCGATCGGTATCGGCTTGCTTACCTCTTCGGGGAAGTGGCTTAAAGCAAATCACGCTTTATCGGAGATACTTGGTTATTCTGAAAACGATCTTCTCTCGATGGATTTTCAATCTGTTACGCTTCCCGAGGATCTTGGTTTGGCGCTCGTCAAAGTTCACGAATTATTAACCGGCAAGATCGCAAACTGCCAAATAGAGCAACGGTACGTACACAAAACAGGTAAAACCGTTTGGGCATCGTGCAGCGTTTCGACCGCCACTGACGTGCAAGCAAAGCAACCGAATCTGATTTTTCAAATTCAGGACATCTCCGGAAAGAAATTTGCGGAGGAAAAGCTTCAGTATGAAGCTACTCACGACGCTCTGACAGGGCTCCCTAATCGGTCATTCTTCATGAGTAGACTGAGCGCGGCATTGGAAAAGGCAAGTGATAGTAAGAGTTATAAAGTAAGCATACTTTTTATCGACTTGGATCGTTTCAAGTATGTAAATGACAGTCTCGGGCACGTCGCCGGTGACCACCTACTACAGGGAATTGCCGATCGACTTCGCGAGTGTATGCGTCCTTCAGATATGGTGGCGAGACTCGGCGGCGATGAATTCACAATACTGGTAGAGGGCAATTACGATGATGCCGAAGTTACGCGAAGAGCCGAACGCATTCAGCAAAAATTTGGAATTCCTTTCGATCTCAGTGGTCACGAAGTTTACAGTTCTGCGAGTATCGGTATATTGCATGCATCCGACAAACATTTGAGATCAGAAGATATGATGCGTGACGCAGATACGGCTATGTATCAAGCAAAAAGAGCTGGAAAAGCGAGGCACGCAATTTTTGATGAAGAAATGCATCGAGCTGCACGGGAAGTGCTTCAATTAGAAACGGATCTGCGTCGAGCCGTGGAGCGTGATGAACTGACCGTCTATTACCAACCAATCTATTCTTTGTCGACCGGGAAGGTCGATGGCTTCGAATCATTGGCCCGATGGCATCACCCAGTACTTGGAGCAATATCGCCGAGCAAATTTATACCACTTGCAGAGGAGATAGGCCTTATCGATAAGCTCTGCGAGCAAGTGCTTCGTCGGGCATGTCGTGAGATCGGGTCGCTGCAGGATCGGCGTTCGCAGGAACGTCAACTTTCGTTGAGTATTAACCTGTCTTGCCGTCAATTT
The DNA here is from genome assembly GCA_043737915.1 of Acidobacteriota bacterium. GTDB lineage: Bacteria > Acidobacteriota > Blastocatellia > Pyrinomonadales > Pyrinomonadaceae > OLB17. The sequence continues at coordinate 10,352 of JAYSZT010000103.1, read as the reverse complement.
GCTCAAAGTTCGCTGGTCCAGAGCATTTGTGGAATTCTTGACGAGACGGCGTTTTCGCCGGAAAACCTCAAAGTCGAGATAACAGAATCTGTGTTTTTCGAGCATGCTGACAGAGCCGTCGAAATGCTACATACATTGCGTGACCTTGGAATCGACATTCAAATCGACGATTTCGGCACTGGCTATTCTAATTTGAGCTATTTGATGAAACTCCCGATCTCGACACTAAAGATCGATCGTTCATTTATCTCGATGGTGGACGATAACGGGAGCAATGACGAAATCGTACGAGCGATAGTTAATCTTGCAAGAAATCTTAATCTTAAAGTCGTTGCCGAAGGCATCGAAACAGCCACTCAACTCGACAAGCTAAAAAGTCTAAATTGTGAGGGCGGCCAAGGATTCTTTTTCGCTGCTCCAATGAATTTCACCGACTTACAGGAATTTCTCAGAACCGAAATGAGCGTCGGTTTCTCCAAAGTCCGTTTTGAGGATGTAGCGACTTTTTCCACGCTCCAATAAAGAACCTTCTTAGGATCCAATTCATAGCGTCAACTCTATTTCGAATCTGGCCTTTTCTCATTGCCTTAGCGGTGGCTCTGAAAAAAGATTTACGGGGCGAGAGCCGTGTCTAAATGCTGACCGAGCATTTTGAGGTGATTTACGACTTTGTCGATAAGCCATGTTGGAGTTGATGCTCCGGCAGTAACTCCCACGGTCTTAACGCCGATAAGGTCATCTGCATCGATCTCGTCTTCGGTTTCGATGAGAAAACTTTTCTCGCACTCTTCTTTGCACACACCGAGGAGCTTTACACTATTAGACGAATGGCGGCCGCCTATGATGTAGAAAGCATCGACCATTGTCGATAACGCTCGGGCTGCATCCTGGCGGTCGCGAGTCGCCGAACAGATAGTGTTGACTATTTGAATCTCATCGGAGGTCTTTGACTTTATAGCTTCTGCGGTATCGAAAAAAGTCTTAGATTTGATAGTTGTTTGAGCTACGACAAGCGGATTTCGGAGCCAGGGCAACCCGGCAACCTCGGTCTCGTCTTTAATAATGAAAGCGTGTTCAGGCGCGTAGCCTTTGACGCCGATCATTTCCGGATGGTCGGCACTGCCTACTATTATTACGTGGCGATCTTCAGTAGCAGCCTTAGCGGCGAGTTTTTGAACTCGCGTGACGAACGGGCAGGTTGCGTCAACGACCTTTGAGGCCATTTCTTCAAGTTCACGTTGAACTTCGGGCGTTACTCCGTGAGCACGAATCACTGCCGTTTCGTTACGTCCGATCTGTGTTGGCTCGGAAATAGTCGTGACGCCTTCGTGAGCGAGGCGCTGCATTTCCTGTTCATTGTGGATAAGCGGGCCGAGGGCTCGAACCGTCTCTCCCTTGCCGACGGCTTCCTCGACCATTTCGACAGCACGCTCGACACCGAAGCAGAATCCGTATTCATTTGCCAATAAAACTTCCATTTTTAACAAAACCTAATCTGATATCTATATTTTCAAATTCGCAACCCAATACTATCAAATGGACACTCGAAACGAAACTTATTCCGGGCAATGCGAAATAACTAATACTTGATTCCACAAGTGATCGATTTAGTTGATTCGATGACCGAGGCGGAGAGGTTTTTAAAGATCGCGGGATTGCTCAGAAACTCAGATGTTTCGAAGTGACCCACAAAATAAAGTCACCTTACGGGTTCGCGAAGAATTGTCTCAGCGGCGGCGTGAGCTATCGCTGCGGCGGCAGGGTTTGAGTCGCGTAGATTGGCAAGCTGGCGAAGAGCTTCACCCGTGCGGGATAGCAATCGAACCAAGTCACCCGGTTCAGCCTTAGTTCGGCCGACAAGTTCGTCCCACTCCATTCCCAGCGCCCATTTCTCAGTAGCTGCCGCTGCCGAGAAGTTGATCTCCTCGGCGATCTCGACTCCATTTTTCCACTCGACATTAGATACGGCGACTACGATTGACTCGAGATGCGAAAGCAAGTCGGTTGTGTTTCGTGTCGTGCGAAGTTCACCGTAATTGCGGTCTGCGTCGGATGCGACGGACGCCATTAAAGCTGCGGCTTCCGATATCTTTAAGTCGTCAAAAATGCCGGCACAAAGAGCTTCGCCCACGAGTAAGGGCCGATCGATACGGAGATCGGCGAGCCACCTTCCATTTTCAGTAACGCTTTCAGTAGAAATGTCGATGTAGCCGAAATGGTCGAGGACTGCAGCTCGGTTTTCGAACGGAGCCCAGAGGCTGTCACTCAGCAAAATGGCACCGTTTTCGTTTCGGCTATCAGCTCTTGCACGCCGACTTTCACGAAATGCAAAACTTTTTTCGGCGATCTCGCGAACCTGTTTGAAATTACCAAAGGCGTCCAGCAAATTCAGTAAACTTGTATAGGTTGAGCGAAAGCGGCTTTCGAGTGGGTCAGGTTTATCACTAAGAAGTTCGGCTATCTTTTTCGGGTTCTGAAATGAACTCGGGATCAATACGACGTAGCCGACCTTATCGCGTCCCCGGCGTCCTGCTCGCCCGGTCATCTGTTGCAGTTCACTTGCCGTTAGGGACCGCCAACCGTCGTTTCCACGAGCATCGGCCTGACTTAGAACGACGGTTCGAGCAGGGAAGTCTACGCCGGCTGCCACTGTAGACGTCGCAAATATTGCGTCGAGGAGGCCCGAAGACATCATTTTTTCAACAAGCAGTTTCCAGCCCGGAATGTGTCCGGCGTGGTGGGCGGCGACGCCCGCGTAGACAATCAGTTTTCGATGTTTATGATCGCTTATCTCCGGGTAATCGGCCTCGAAACTCTCGAACATCTCTTTTCTGAGCTGTTGTTGTTCACTATTTATTTGTTGCAAAAGGTCAGTTCCGACGTCTTGTGCGGCTTCGTCGCATTTTCTGCGGGTTGGCAAAAAAACGATCGCTGGGAGCAAATCAAAACGTCTTAACGCGTTGATAAGTTTCGGGGCGGGTATTTCGGTATTGCGCAGATCCATCTGTACTTTCTATTATAGCCGAGTATCGTAATATATGTGTTTTCAACGACGAATCAGAGGTTCCCTTGCTATAATTAGCTTCCCAAAGATCTAGAGGTGGAATAATGAAAAATATCGACAGACGAGAGTTTCTGAGCCTTGCCGCGGTCGCGACAGGAAATCTTTTGGTGCTAACGCAATCTTCTTTCCCATCGTCGGGAGCTTTTCAAATAGAGGAAGCGACGGTGGCCCAACTGCAGTCCGCGATGACAAGTGGGAGCATGACCTCGAAAAAGATCGTTCAGGCCTATCTCGCTCGGATCGCCAAAATAGACAAAAGTATAAATTCTATTATCGAGCAGAATCCTGACGCATTGGTAATTGCAGATCAAATGGATAAAGAGCGTAGAGCCGGGAAGGTTCGCGGAGCTTTACACGGAATTCCCTTCGTAATAAAAGACAACATAGATACGGCAGACAAGATGAAAACAACGGCGGGTAGTCTGGCACTCGGAGATGCCCCGACGCCGTCGAAGGACGCATTTATAGTTCAACGACTAAGAGACGCCGGAGCCGTTCTAATCGGCAAGACCAACCTAAGCGAGTGGGCGAATTTTCGCGACAATGAATCAATCAGCGGGTGGTCAGGCCGCGGCGGGCAAACTCGAAACCCGTATATTCTCGACCGAAATCCATGCGGTTCTTCCTCGGGTACGGGAGGTGCGATCTCGGCGAATTTGGCGGCTATCGGAATCGGCACCGAGACCGACGGTTCGATCGTTTGTCCTTCTTCAATATGCGGCATTGTAGGTCTGAAGCCGACGGTCGGTCTCGTTTCGCGATCCGGAATTATTCCGATCTCAGCGACGCAAGATACGGCCGGGCCGATGACTAGAACGGTCGCCGATGCGGCGGTGATGCTAAATGTCATGGCCGCTCAGGACGCATCAGATCCGGCAATGTATGGAATAAGAGAAAAACTCGATTACACAAGCTTTCTTTCAGCGGACGCTCTACGCGGATCGCGGATAGGCGTCGCGAGGGAATTCTGGGGACGCAATGGCGTTGTCGATAAGGTCACGGATGCCGCCCTCGAGACGATGAAGAGAGCCGGGGCTGTTTTGATAGATGTGAAGTTCCCAAACTCCCCGAAATTCAGCGACGCCGAATTTGTGGTATTGCAATACGAATTCAAAGACGGGCTTGAGAAATATCTCAGACAACGCGGTTCGGTTCATAAAACACTTGACGACCTGATCAACTTCAACAACGATAATGCCGCTCGTGAACTCAAATATTTTAAGCAGAGCATAATGGAATCGTCGTCTAAAAAAGGTGATTTAAAATCAAAAGAATACCTTGACGCTCTGGAGACCTGCCGCAAATACTCTCGTGATGAAGGCATTGACGGGGTGATGAGCAAAAATAAACTTGACGCAATTGTCGCCCCGTCGAATTCTCCCACGTGGATGATCGATACTGTCAACGGGGATTGTGGGAGTGGTTATGTTGGTAGTTCCTCTCTAGCTGCCGTCGCGGGTTACCCAAACATCACCGTTCCTGCGGGTTTTGCGAAAGAATTGCCGATCGGAATTTCTTTATTCGGACTTCCCTGGACTGAGGGCAGGTTAATCGCTCTCGCATATTCATTCGAGCAGTTAACAAAAGCCAGGCGCACGCCGAAATATTTGGCTACTTACGCAGCCTGAGTACGAGAGTAGAGCAGTCGGAGGCCGTCGAGTAGCAAGTGTTCATCAATTTTGTCGATCTGAGTGGTATTTTCGGCGACCAATTTTGCAAAACCGCCGGTCGCGATGACTTGCGGTGAGCAGCCTATCTCTGCTTTGACTCGTCTTAAAAGTTCTTCGACCAAACCGAAATATCCAAAGACTATTCCCGATTGGATCGAGCTGATAGTTGTTCGCTGAATAATTTCGTCAGGTTTTTCGATCTTTACTTCAGGCAGTTTGGAGGTTGTTGTCTTGAGTGCCGTCGCAAGGGTATTCATTCCCGGAGCGATGACCCCGCCCGTCAAGACTCGGTATTTGTTGACGACGTCAATCGTCAGCGCAGTGCCAAAACTGCAAACTATACAGGGTGAGCCGTATTTCTCGACCGCAGAAAAAGTATTTACCAAGCGGTCGGTCCCAGCTTCGGTGATTGGTTCATATTTGATCGCAAGGCCAAAATCCGCATCATTTTTGACGAACACAGGATCGAATCCATATTCTTTAGATATGAATTCCCGCACCGAACGATCAACCTCCGGAACTACGGAACTCACGATCGCAGCCTCCAGAGGCTGTTTGATCTTGCTACCGACGACTTTGACGAGTCCGTCTGCAGAAATATCTCGAATTGTCGGGATGGATAATTTGAAAGTGAGCAAATCGCCGTCGTAAACACCAAACTTAATGTTGGAATTTCCAATGTCGACGGCGAGTAACATACAAACTAACCTTGGAGCGGAAGTCCGTCGTAAACAATATTCCAGCCGTTCAAACGGCTCGTGCGAAGGCTTTTGGTGAACCACTCGACCGCCGCTCCGGCATCGTCATAAATCTGGACGGCAGGTCGGTACTCGCGTGGATCGACTCGGCATATCGCAGCTCCGGCACTTGCCGTCTTAATGCAAAGAAGGGCGATCATATTATCCTTTTGCATGATCGCAGTACGGACCGCTACGTTTTCAAGTTCTTCATCAAACTCGTCAAATTCGGCGAGATCTTCGTCGTATTCGTCGTCAAAATTAAAATCTGCGTCAAAATCAAATTCGTTCATCATAAACTCTCACTAAACAGTGCAATTACAACGTACACGTTGCGGCGGAAAAGTTCAATTCGTATTTAACTTCGGCTGAGTTTTTAACGAGCATTTCTTCCGAAACTCGATTGCCAGTACGACGATCGACCAACTCGCGCCAGATCTCATTCTCACGAAAATTTTTATCGCCTTCTTTGATAAACCGGTGGTTTTTTTCGAAGACGTGATACGCATACTTTGGTTCGCGGTTTGCGTAAATCGCACCCTTCAAATGATCGTCTGTCAGCCAGAGTTTTATCTGAAAGGTCAGATCTGTCGGATTTTGAAAACGAAGGTCGATATAGTTGAAGAAGACACCGGCACCGCTTCCGAATGGCAGCACCCGGTTTTCGTCCGGAAACGGATCGAAGCTGTGATGATGACGCTCGGCAATCTCGAGCGGAGTGTGAAGAGCCATCCAGTAGAGCAAGTTCGCGAGCTGGCATAGGCCGCCGCCTACTCCGCGAACGACTTCGCCACGCGAAAGCTGCATTCCCTCGCAATAACCTTTCTCTCCCGTTGCCTCTCCTAGTTGACGCCAAAACGAAAATGTCTGTCCCGGCTTTATCAATATTCCACTGATCGTCGGATACGCGATCTTTAGATTTTCGACTTTGTTTTCCTGCAACTGCGGGTCGGAATTGCCGAGCCTGCGGCGAAGTAACGATTGATGTTTTTTACAAGTAAAGGGAAGAGTTTCAGCCGTCATCTCGGACGCAAAGCGGCCCAAATTTGGCAGGTCAGCCATACGCCGAAAGAATCGTTTTTGCCAGATCCGTGATTTGTATATAATTGGGTGAATTTCGGAAAGTCTTCGTTTCATTTTTCGTTGGGACGTAATTTTTCGACATCACCAGCCTGTACGATTGTAACCGACCCGTCGCTACCTTTCACACGCAAGGCTCCATTTTCTTCGAGACCATCGGTGATGCCGTCGAAAGTTCTTCCGCCGAGCGTAACGCGTACATTTTTTTCGGAATAATATGAAGATCTTTCTTTCCAATGGCGGATGATCTCAGTAGTCCCATTTTGGCCGCATAATATCTGGTAAAAGTAGGTCAAGAAGCGAGTGAGGGTTTCCGCTAATTCATCCGGATCTACGATGTTTCCAGTCTCTATTTCGATGGACGTTGCGGTCTCCGCAATTTCTGCAGGAAAGCTTGAGCTTGTCAAATTTATCCCGATTCCGACGACGACCGCAATGCCAGTTTTGGTCTCGACTGTTTCGGCCAAGATTCCACTTATCTTATCGTCTCCTATGAGAATGTCGTTGACCCATTTGATGTCGGGTTTTAGTCCGTATTCTTTTAGGACATCGTGCACGGCAATGCCGGCCATTAGGGTAATTAGGGACAAATATTTCCCTTCAAATCTCGGTCGTAATAAAATACTGAAATAGAGTCCCGAGTCAGGGTTCGAAATCCATTTACGACCTTGTCTCCCGCGACCCGCTGTTTGGGTTTCTGCGATCACGCAAAGACCTTCATCGGCTCCAAGTTTGGCATGGTTTGCCGCCTCTGTGTTAGTCGAATCCAGCGTGTCGTATCGAAGAATATTGATATTCATACGAATGATCAGCCTTAATTAGGAAGTCGGCATTGCCTCAATTTACCTTTGGCTACTGACACGCCCAAAGAGAATCACAATAGTAGTTTCGACTGTCGAAGAAATTTTGCTTAATTCGGAAACCGCTTTCGCTCGCAAGTTCATCGATCATCTTCAAGCTGTATTTTTGCGAGATCTCCATAAACACCGCTTCCCACTGATCAAACTCGAAGGTTTGTCGAAGTGCGTCGATGTAAACACTTTGCTTTTCACGACTAATGAGGAATGAGCGAGCCGAGGCCTCGACGGGTCGATAGTTGGCGTAATGCGTAAATTTATCGACATCGAAATTACCGCCCAGTTCGCGATTGATCCTTTTGAGCAGATTCAGGTTGAATGCAGCAGTCACTCCGGCCGCGTCATCGTATGCCGGAACGATCACATGCGGGTCTTTCTGCAAGTCAAAACCGATAAAGATGAGATCATCGTCATTCATCACGCCGCGAAGTTTTCTGAAAAAATCGACCGCCCGCTCCCGGCTGAAATTGCCGATATTAGAACCAAGAAATAGCAATATTTTTCGTCGGCCTGATTCTCTTTTTAGGGACTCAAGAATACGAAAATAATCGCCTGTTCGCGGTTCAATGTTCAGATCTGGGAACCTCTCGTTAAACTTTCCAGAAAGAGCGTCTAATGCAACCTGTGAAATATCGATCGGGGAGTAGGTGAATCCAGCGTTCTGTTTAAGAAAATAGTCGACCAAAACAGCCGTCTTTGTGCCGTCACCTGCGCCCAGTTCGATCAGGTCAAAATCGACGACAGGCAGCGAGGTCCCATTTGCGACCCCATCAGCAGCTGAAAACGCGCCGAATATTGCCTCGGTTTGGGTGGTAAATATCTCGGATTCGCAGTCGGTGAGATAATACTCAGGAAGCTTCATTATCTCTTGAAACAACCGTGAGCCCTCATCGTCGTAAAAATATTTGGAAGAAAGTTCTTTTGGCGTTGAGGAGAGGCCATTCTTTACATCTTCCGCAAATGCGTTCATTTCGGGAGAATTTGCTGTCTGCATATGATCAAAAGTTTTTACCGAATTCTTAGATTCGGTCGAGATCTTTAACTTTTTTCGCTTCGTCTAATACCACCGCGGAGACCGATCCGCGTCCTAGTGTTTGTCGAGACTGGAGTCGTCTCACAAGATTTACATTATTTCACAAGCCTAATCCCGTTAAACTGCCATCTTAGGTGAGGGTGAAAAAAATTTCTGTAGGTTGAGCGACTATGACCTTCCGGTGTAACGACCGAACCGCCTCGGAGAACCATTTGGTTTATCATAAATTTTCCGTTGTATTCCCCGACCGCACCAGCCGCCTTGGCAAATCCCGGATAGGGAAGATAAGCAGAGTTGGTCCATTCCCAACGTTTTCCCCACGCGAAGCTGCCGCTGGCTGCTTCCCATTCGAATTCCGTAGGCAAACGCATGCCTTTCCAATCGGCAAAGGCGGACGCTTCGTAATATGAAAGATGGCAGACCGGAGCGTTCATCAATACTTTTCGTAAACCGCCAAGTGTGAATTGCCACCATTCGCCATCCACTCGACTCCAGTATAGCGGCGTTGTTACGTTATTCTCGTTGACCCAATTCCAACCTTCGGAGTGCCATAGTCGATGATCGCGGTAGCCACCGGCGTTTATAAACTCAATAAAATCAACGTTTGTGACTAGACGGTCACATATTAAAAAATCATCTAGGTAGACTTTGTGCCGTGATAATTCATTATCGAAACAAAAGCCGTCGCCATTGAATCCTATTTCGTAGATTCCGCCTTTGAACGGTATGAATGTTCCGGACGCGGGTTCAAGTTCTTCCTCGATCGCTAGATCTTTACGATAGACAGGAAAGAGCGGATTGACGCTTAGGGTATATTTGAGGTCTGTCAGAAAAAGTTCCTGATGTTGCTGTTCGTGGTTAAGGCCCAGAACTATCAGATCTGTCAGTTCCGCAGATTCGTCACTCGTTGCATTGGGGCCGAGCGAATCTATCAGCTCGGTCATCTTTTCGTCCACGTATTTTCGATACTCGAAGACACGTTTAACGGTCGGACGGCTAAGATCTCCGCGGTTGTCGCGTCGTGTCCTTTCACCGATTGTGTTGTAGTAGCTGTTAAAAAGAAATCCGAAATGCTCGTCAAAAACTCTATATCCCGGGAGATGGTTTTTAAGGATCATTTCCTCGAAAAACCAAGTCGTATGAGCGATGTTCCACTTGGGCGGCGAGACGTCCACGCTCGGTTGCGGAATGTAATCTTCTACTTCCAGCGGCTCGCATAGGTACTCTGTGTGCCCACGAACCCGCGCGTAAAATGCGTTTAGGTCAAACTCTGACGACGATTTTGCTTGGCTAACCTGCATAACCCAATTAGACCAAAAATCGCCGCAAAGGGAAAGATTTTATTGACTGTATCCGGCGATCGTAGCCTGCACCGATTTCATGCCCAACGATTCCCACTCGTTCACCTGCCTTGCGCGTTTGTTTTCAACAGCATTAGCTAGCGAGACAATAACGTCGTCCGGTGAAAAGTTGTTCTTTGTGTGGCGGGTAAGAAAAGTTGCTGAATTGGGAAAAGATGGATTTGATTCGAGTTGTCCGTCGCGATGCTGAATCTCGTTTTGGTTGATCATCGTAGTGCCTCCGTGTTTGGGGCAGACGATCGAACCGAATACTCACCGGGTCAAGTATCGAGCGTCTGCAAAACTTTTTTTGTGCTCATCAAATATTTCGTTATATAAAACTCCTCAAAATATAAGGCTTTCACAGAATAGCAGAACTTCGTTGGCCCGTAAATAAAACATTGGACATTTGACTGGCAGCCTGATCAGATGAATTTGCGATATTACTCGGTCGCGTTTGTGTTTTAGATACGTAGTTCGTTTCAAATCAGTCGTTCAACAGGGGCGTAAATGTTCCAAATATTAACTCACTAGGTGGATAGAGGTGTATTTATCCGTTAAACTTAAGGAT
>JAYSZT010000102.1:0-10759 GCA_043737915.1 Acidobacteriota bacterium | reverse complement strand
TTCCGCTCATCGAGGTGCCTTCCATTCCATCGACCGTGATTTTCGATCCTTTATCAACGACTTTTACGTCTTTAAGGTAAGAATCGATCTCGTCCGCTGCGGCGGCGATGATCTTGTCGTAGTCGCCATCCTTAGGAACGGTGAACCGAATATCAACGCCTTCGTCTTCGGTTTGGACGATCGTGTCTTCGCCGTCTTTGCTGAATTTGAAGCCCTTAGGAACGGTCATCATGATGCCCGCTTCTTCAAGCTTGATCACCTGACCGTCTGCAGCAGGTGCAGTCGCGGTGTTAGCAGCAGCTGTTGTGTTGGAGTTTGTATTCGCAGTGTTGGCAGCAGCGTTGGTGTTCGTTGCTGTTTTATTAGCGTTTGAGTTAGTTGTGTTGGCCGCAGGTGCTCCGCAAGCCGAAAAAAGTGCAGCAGTCGCCGCAACGCTCAAGGTTAAAATAATTTTGTTTGTCATAATTCTCTCTTTCTTTTTTTTAGTATTTTTTGAGCACTCCGGTAAATACTCAAATTGCCCTACGGCAAACTGCGATACTAGCAGTTCTACAACGTAATGCAAGCGAAAAAGGCAATGGACGCTCCGAAAATGAATTATTTGGTGGCCGGGCCTGCGGTTGACGGTTTTACCGCATCGAATGTCGGGCTCTGATTGGTCATTTTCCACTCACCGTTCTCTTTCACAAACACGATTTTGAAGCCGTTCGGGTAGGCCCCGGCGACCAGCTCCCCAACTGCTTTGTCGCCCGTGATCACTTCGTTTTTCACCGAACAGGTACCCGCGGGATCATCGTCCTCGAGGAATTTCAACAGCGATTTGATATTGCTGTCCTTCATTTGCTCTTCAAAGCTTTTGAGCGTTTCGGTGGAATAAACCTTGCGGATCGCCGCTTCGTCTTTTTTCGCGAAAGCAGCACAAAACGCTTTGTAGACCGGAGTCAGCGTCGGTGCGTCATTGGTCGTCGTGGCGGGTGTCGGTGTTGTCACCGCGACGGGGCTGTTGACGTTGGTTTTTGGGACGTTAGTATTAATATTGTTGACGGCCGGGGCATTGTTCGGAGCGGGCGTGTTGCCGCCGCAGGCACCGAGGAAAGCAGACAAAGTCAGGATCAAAAAAATAGCGATAATATTGAATTTCATATACTGGTCTCCCTAAAAAAAACTGAAGTCACGAGTATAATAAATCTGTTTGAAATGAACAAAACCGCTCAAACTCAATTCCAACGGAACTTCCTGATCAGCCGACTGCCTGAGCCTCTGACTCCCGCAAGCGGTCATCTGCAGATCTTCGACAACTATATCGAGGGCACGCGGCTTCGCCTGCGTCTGATTCGAGATCCGCAGAAAAAGATCTGGACGAGAGTCCTGCAGCAGCGAGTCGGCTACGTTGCGGATGGACGAGGTATCGTCGATCTATCCGAGATCTATTTGAACGACGCCGAATATGGATTTTTTGAGAGGTATCGCGGCAGGGAAGTCCGAAAGAACCGATACTCTATTGAATATGATGAGATCGAATGGAAATTTGATATATATCTCGGCGAACCCCGAGGCCTGATGGTTGCGAAGGCGGGGCTTGCATCGTCCGAGCAAGCCTCGGAACTGACCGTCCCGTCGTTCGCACTGATCGAGATAACAAAAGATCCCTTTTTTGAGGGCGAGAATTTAGTTGGGAAGAGCTTCTCCGAGATTAGGGACAATATGGAACGAGTCACTAACGCCAAACAGCAATAGCCACAATGCCGTACGCTATCAAAGACCTCTTCGTTTCAACACTTAGCAACAGAGGCCGAAGAAATAAAATGCCAAAACTATAGTTTTCTCGGAGTGAGTGAAACCGCCCGTTCGAGCGAATCCCAGATTTGTAAGTATATTTGGGTCTCGCGGGGAATTAAGCTCGTCCAGCCGGCTCCGCCGCGATTGATATATCCCGGCAGCTTTGCCGGGTTCGAGTTATATCCAGCGGCCATTAGTTGTTCCGGTGTTGCGATCCCCGTCGCGAGGGCATTTACGACTGTTGGGCTCGCGATAAGATCGTCCCATGTCATCTGGATATAAAGCAACATTGCTTGCGAAGCATTGATGTGGTTTCGCATTCCCTCAACGAAATCGGGCATCAGATTAGCATTTGGGAATCGAGCACGCACCATTCTGTAAGTTGGCGGGATCATCTGGACCATACCGCCCGCTCCGGCGGAACTGACCGAATAACGATACGTCTGACCTTCGTTTAAAGCGTAAAGCGTGAAAATATCATTGTAAACATTCGGCTGAAATTCAGTCCTGAATCGAAGGTGGTCAACGTGCTCGACCGTCGAAAGACGTTCTGCAATATCAGCGATCTTCGGTTGGATCGGGTAACCGTTCGCCTTTAGCCGTTCCCGGGCGATATCTATCGTGTTGCGGACGTAAAAACGGCCCGCGTTAACTACCTCAGGTGTGACAAGCCCCGGATGCGTCGAGACGTAATAAGCCATTTCCTGCAAAACGCCGCGGTTTTCTCTTGGATACTGAACTACGAGCGGGAGGTGCTCTTGCCCGTTCAAGTCGGTTACAACAACCGGCGTGTTCACGCCATTCCCGCGGATCGTTCTCGAGATGACCTGTTTTCCGGCAGCGGAAAGCACAACAGTTCCGACTGTCGGTTCAAGAAACTGATCCTTGGTCAATACATAAGAATCGATTTGTTTAGTATTTTGATCGTAAAAAGCCACACGAATAAGGCTGGTAAAAACTACCGGTTCGACCGACGCGATCGTGAGTGGCCGTGCGGTTAAATGCCTACGAGCCTCGGCGATCTTTGATTTTATCTGAGCGAAACTCAAGCCTTTATAACTCAGGTTGCTCGCCATCGAAGTCTGCGGATTGGGCTGGCGAACGACGATCGGAGTCGGGGTTGGAGCCGGTCGGTATTGAGGCTCCGGAGTGCGAACAGGTTGAGTTTTCGTTGCTGGAATGGTGTTTGTAACCATCACCCGCGACGGCGTCGGTAATGGCTTAACGTATGTTGACTGTGCAAATGTGCTTGCGACCGAGACTGCGACGACGATCAAACCCAGTGTGAATTTTCCTTTCATAGTATTTTCGATCGACGGAGAGCGACCTTGGGGATCAACAGCTATAAGATTCGCCTAAAACCTATGGGGTTGTCAAGCAATTCACAAAATTCTATTGAATATACAATCAATGCTTATAGGTTGCGGGATTTGGCCGACTTCGCCTCTAGGGTATAACATAAGCATTCGCCAGATTTATTTGGCGATCGCTATATTTATGGATCAACTTTTTGGTACTGACGGCATTCGAGGGCATGCTGGTGAATTCCCGCTTGATGCGAACACGGTTCGAATCGTCGGTGCATCGCTTGCCCGACAATTCGCCGAAAGGCTCGGGCGAGAGCCAAAATTTGTTTCGGGTCGAGACACCCGTGAGTCGGGAGAATGGATCGAGAAAGCTTTCCACGCGGGTGCGACAGAGGGAAATGCAATATGTGAGTCAGCCGGAGTTATCACGACTCCGGGTGTCGCGTATCTAACACGGGCATTCGAGTTCGACGCAGGTATTGTTATAAGTGCCTCTCACAATCCCTATCAGGATAACGGTCTGAAAGTTTTTCTTCCCGATGGAAAAAAGATAGACGAGATGACCGAACGGCTTATCGAGGCGGATGTCTTTGAGGCCCCCGCTGCTGCTTACGGATTCGAAGATGTAGATATGAATTTGCATCGCTCTGACGAATTTCGGACAGCGTACTTAAAACATCTAATGGACGAGGCCGTCGGTTCTTCGGCAAATGGACTCAGGATCGTGCTTGATTGTGCGAACGGAGCCTCATCGACGTTGGCACCCGGGCTGATCAAAGCTATCGGCGCCGAGGTCGTGTCGATCCATTGCGAACCAACTGGAAAAAACATTAATGAAAACTGCGGTTCAACGCATATCGACGAATTGCGGAGGAAGGTTCTCGAGGAAAATGCAGATCTTGGGGTGGCATTCGACGGTGATGCGGACCGTGCGCTTTTCGTTGACGAGGCGGGAAATGTTATTGATGGAGACGCGACGCTGTGGATCTTGGCTCAGTATTTAAAGAGGCACGGGAAACTCAATAGTTCGACCGTTGTCGCGACAGTGATGAGTAATATCGGACTTGAGAAAGCCTTCAAGTCGAAAGGTGTAGAATTATTGCGTACGAGCGTCGGCGACAAGTATGTTCTCGAAGAGCTACTCAAAACCGGTGCCGAGATCGGCGGCGAACAGTCGGGCCATATCATTTTTCCCGAATTGAGCCTCGTCGGCGACGGCATGATGACGGCTCTTCTGTTGATCCGAGCGATCAACGAAACTGGAACGTCCCTGTCGACCGCTAAAGCTGGATTTGTTCAATATCCGCAGACGCTGAAAAATGTAAGAGTGTTGGAGAAACGCCCTTTCAGCGAAGTGCCGGAGATCATGGCAGCGGTGAAGCTAGTCGAAGACGAACTAAACGGAGAAGGTCGGCTTTTACTCCGGTATTCGGGAACGGAGAATCTTGCTCGTGTAATGATCGAGGGAAAGGATCAGACGGTGATAGAGGAACAGGCATCCCGACTCGTTCGTTCTATCGTCGTTGCCCTCGGACAATAGATTCATCATGAGCAGTCATTTGGTCAAAATTACATTTTCAAACACGGTCGCGTCCTATGATATAGCGATCGGTGATCCGTTGCTCGACCGATGCGGTACGTGGGCGAAAAATTCTCTTGGTGACGACGCTTCAAAAATCTTCATTGTTTCAAACCCGACCGTTTTTGAGATCTACGGCCCTCTCGTGACGAACAGCCTGAGCGCGTCTGGATTCAAAGTTTCCCACTGGTTGATGAAAGACGGTGAGGAACATAAGAATTTTCGAAATGTCGAAAGAGCTCTCGCATTTTTCAGTGAATCAGGACTCAGCAGAACAGATGCGGTCGTGGCCCTCGGAGGCGGTGTGGTCGGCGATCTAGCAGGATTTTCGGCATCGATCTATATGCGGGGGATTCGTTTTTTGCAGATCCCGACAACCTTGCTCGCGATGATCGATTCGTCTGTGGGCGGCAAAACAGGCGTAAATGCCAAGTTCGGAAAGAACACGATCGGGGCATTTCACCAGCCGAATGGTGTTCTCATCGATCCGTCGGTACTCGCGACGTTGCCCGGGAGAGAACTCGCGGCCGGGTTTTGTGAGATGGTAAAACACGGGGCGATCAGTGGAAAAAGTTTGTTGCAAAAGACCTCGGCCTTTCTGGAAAAACATCCTTTGACGAATTTTTCAGATGGATCCGGTGGTCTAACCATCAGATCCGCGATCGAGGAACTTATCGCCGCGAATGTAAAGTTCAAAGCATCTATTGTCGCCGGAGATGAACGCGAATCGTCAAAACGGGTCGATGCTAGTTCCCGCAAGATCCTAAATTTTGGGCACACTCTCGCCCACGCCCTGGAAAAGGTTACAGACTACAAATATTTTAAGCACGGGGAGGCAGTCGGTTACGGCATTTTATACGCCGCAGAGCTTTCGAAATCTCTTGCATTGTGCGACAAGAAAGATGTAAACTTGTTATACGATGTTGTGCATCGTGTCGGGGCTCTGCCGACGCTTGCCGGTATCGATCCTCTCGAAGTGCTTGAGGCGTTTCGTTTCGATAAGAAACTCGTTGCCGGATCTCTGCAGATGATCCTTTTAAAAGGGATCGGAAAGCCTGTGATCGTGGACAGCGGCGACATTCCGAAAGACGTCCACAAAAAAGCCCTCAGAAGACTTCTAAAAGGTTAACAGAACGCGTAACTTCTACGCGTTTTGAGGAGTTACATAAAAATGGAAAACGTGATTAGAGACCGATCGTCGGAACGCGGCAGTGCGGGCGTAAAGTTTGCGATCGTTTTGGTCGTTATCGTTCTTGTTGCCAATGCCGGATATAACTATATTCCTACGGCATATGAGGCGGAAGGCCTTAAGGCCGATATGTCCGCAGCCGTTCTCCAAGGACTCGCAATGCCGGGTAAGATGAATCCCGTAGACAACGTGAAGCTTCGTATTGAAAGAGCGATGGTCGTGAACCAGGCTCCGCCGGATGCGACCCTCAGCGTGACGATGAAAGGAACAGTTATTCAAGCCCGTGTGACCTACGTCAAAGACGTGTCAATAGTGCCGTTTGGTATCTACAACTACAAGTTCCAGTTCGATAACACGGCCACGCCGACAGGATTCTTGTTGAAGCAATAATAACAATTAGAGCGAAGCGGCGAGTGCTTGACGGATCTTGAGCGGCTGGATCTGGACCAGTGCCTCCAGAGCGTCGGCGAGCCACGTTGTGGGGCAAACTCCGCACGTTGTGCATTTTTCGACCGCCGGACATGGAAGGCTCGATAGCGATTCGAGGGCTTTGTCGTGTTCGGTTTTAAGGAATTCGAATGAAAGACCGGAATCGACGATCGTCCACGGCAGATATTCTTCGTAGGTCCTATCACGGGAAGTATGAAAGGCGGTATCTGTCCCCGTTTCGCGTAACGCACGGCCAAGGTCGCCATTCATCCTTGCTGCCGCCTCGATAACCTTGGAAACAGTTCGGTCGCCGGATGAATAAAGAGCCTGTTCGTGAGCGATTCGGGCAGACATGAACCGAACCTCGACGTTCGGTATCTTGCTGAGGCCTTTGCTGACGTATTTTATACGCTTCTTTAATTCTTTTTCATCACAGATC
This sequence comes from Acidobacteriota bacterium, assembly GCA_043737915.1. GTDB lineage: Bacteria > Acidobacteriota > Blastocatellia > Pyrinomonadales > Pyrinomonadaceae > OLB17. Next base: position 4,037 of record JAYSZT010000102.1, on the reverse strand, counting down.
GCGTCCCACTGCAGCGGCGTATTCGGCTTAGGCACGAATCCGTTTAGCGAGGGGATAATTTTTCCCGCCCGGCCAAACTTCTTGCCGGCTTCGAGCATGCGATCCTTGATCCGTTCGACAAGGACAAACATCTCGTCGAGGTCTTCCTGGGTTTCAGTTGGCAAGCCAACCATCATATATAGTTTGATGGTCAGCATTCCGCGATCAAAAACGGCTCCGCAAATATCGACGATCTCGTCGTTTGTCAGATTTTTGTTGATGACTCGGCGAAGACGATCCGAGCCTGTTTCCGGAGCGACGGCAATTTGTTGATCGCGTGACTCTACGAGAGCATCGAGAAGCTCGTCCGAGATCTGATCGAGCCTGAGACTGGAAACGGAAATGCGATAATCCATCGCCCGCAATTCTCTCAAGATCGTTGAAATCTCGGGATGGTCGCAAACGGCAGTCGAGACCAGCCCGATCTTATTCGTTTTGTGACGCCACTCGCGGGCCTTCTCCAGAATATCTTTCGCGGGAACTACGCGAGGCGGATAATAATTGTATCCCGCCCAACAAAAACGGCATCCTTGCGAACAGCCACGCGATATCTCGACCAAAAGCCGGTCGCCCATCTCGGCCTCGGGTGACCAAACGGCGGTCGAAGGGCAAAATGTTTCTTGGTTGACTAGAAACTCGGCAAGTTCTGTTTCGCCACGCTTCAATGCCCGACGAAGCGTACCTTCTTTTGGATTGTTGGACGCAACGGCACGGCCTACGCGTTTTGGTATGCCGGTCTGATTTGGTACGTAGTCGAAAACGGTGTTGTCGTCGTTGTAGATCACATCGTAAAACGAAGGAACATAGAATCCGCGGCCGGTCCGTGCGAGAGCAAGCAGAATATCTTCCTTCGTATCGTTCTCGACTATTGCGTCGATCAATTGGTAAGCGAGAATCTCTCCCTCACCGACAGCGATCACATCCGTGAAATCAGCGATCGGCTCGGGATTCAGGAACGAAGCCGCACCGCCCATGATCACCAGCGGGTCGAAATGAGTCCGATCTTTGGACCAAACCGGCACGCCTGAAAGCTGAAGCATCCGAGCCATGTTTAAATAATCGGTCTCGAATGAGATCGAGAAGGCGACCATATCAAAATCACGTACTCGGCTCTGGGTTTCGAGGGAAAGCAGTTTTGTGCCGCTCTTTTCGTATTCAGCAAGTTCATCTGCGTCTGGGAGAAAAACCCTTTCGCACGACACATCGGGGATGCCGTTGAACAGTTCATACATCGTATGAAAGCCGAGATTTGCCATCGCTATCGAGTGTGTATTCGGATAGCAAAGAGCGATACGGAGCGTCGCCCCGCGTTTTAAGACGTAACCTTCCTCGGCTGCGAGTTTTTTCTTATAGCTTTCTGTAATGCGACGGCTCATAAAGACAATTTCATAGTCTAACAGACAGGCGTCATCCTTACTAATATTTTTAACGTGATTAGCAGAATTACTAGTCGTCCGTGCAAGCGTGTGGAATAAGAAGGCTACTTTTTTTTATCTTTTTTTGATCTCTCGCCGCCCGGCGGAATGTAAAAAGGTCGATGCTGGACGACGTAGGTTTTATCGTCATATGTGCCGTCACCATCGACGTCGACCTTTACTTGGAGTTTGTACTTAGCTCCCGGTGTGTGAGGTTCGGTGATGTCATAGGCGAGGCTGTATTGGTTACGCATTAAGGCGTTGATGTTGTTGAGGTAGCCGGGGATCTCGCCCTCGAAAGTCATCGGGTAGTGAACTCCGCCGGATTCCTTAGCAATCGTGTTCAAGACATTGGTCGCCTGTAAAAATGTCATCCGATCCGGCATTCCGGGCATCGTTCGAGATGGGTCGAGATAACTCTCGTATTTTTTGAAGAAAAGATTCCCGGTGCTAATGATGTAGATCGGTACGCCGGCTTCCTGAATAATCCGGCGGATCTCGTCGTAATTTATCCGGCTAAAAGTATCGATACCGCTCGCGACCAAAATGATCGCTTTTCTCTTCGTCTTAAGGCTCGACATCCCAACGTAATCGGTCTTCTCTTCCTTTGAATCATCCAGAACGACGGAGTCGCCCTTTCCGCCGATAAGCGTGAATTTCAAAGAGTCGTAAAGATTGTTCTCGCGAAATGCGGGGCGATTTCGCAAGAGAAGATCGACCGCTTGTCGAAGCCGGTTAGGATCGTTGGTAAAATCGGTGATCGGGGTCGGCCTGATGTCGAAGGCGACTATGGAGGCGTAGTCGTCCGGAGCTTTAATGAATTTGGAGACGAAATATGCAACCGGCTTTATAACCTCGAACGAACCGGGCTCGAACCCGCCGCCAGCGGCCGAGCCAAATATCTCGCTCCATTTACTGAACTCGACGAGTAACGAAACGGTGATCGGAGCCTCAGGCGTCGCGAAATTCGTGATGTTTTGTTTAACGCCGTTCTCAAAAATTGCAAAATTTGATTTGTTCAAACCGGTGATTACCTGTCCGGTCTTCTTATTTAGAACGACCGCGTCGATGGTGACGATATTCGTCTCTACTTTTTCAAGCGTATCGTCAACGACGGCGTTCTTTTCTTCTTCGGCGAGTTTTTTAGCAGCTTCGGCCGCTTTGATCTCCTCTTCTGTCAGCGGTTTAGCACGACCGTTCTTCTTTCCGTCACCGGTTGCGGCGTCCGGGCGTTGTGGCTTTGATTGGGCAAGAGAAACTGGAGAAATGCTCGTGAAAATCAAAACGTACAGCAAGGAAATTGCGAAAACGGAGCGTAGACCGACAGACTTCATAAAACTTTCCTTTTACCACCAGAACTTATTACCTTAGATACCGATTGTCCGCTTTTGGTTGTGCAAAATCAAGGTATTTCGACTCGACAAAACAAAACCCGACAACTGGGTGTCGGGCAGTAAAATTTGGCTAGATGGAGGATTCGTAACTAATTGCCGGGATCGATCTCGATCTTGACATTAAATGAGCCCGAATTATCATCAAGGTTTCCTTCGTTGATGCCAAGGAACAATGCCCCGTCTCGAGCAGCTGTAAATTCGCGGTCCGAACCGACATAGATAAAGTCGTTGTTATCGTCGCCCACTACAGCGATCAAAGCTCCGGTCGGGACGCTCTGAAGTAATTTATTGGCGTCCTCAAGATCAGAAATGCCTGACGCCGATGTCGATTTGCCGTTACCGAGCGAGATCTTGCCGTTTGCGCTTATTCTGATAGCCTGACCTTTTTTTACGACCCAACCCGAGTTGGTCCAACCGTTCGCGGTGTTATCCGCCAAAACATTCGCAGTCAAAACGATCGGTTTTGCATTTAAGACCTTCTTGCTGGGCTTGGGTTCAGGTTGCGCACTGTTTGTTCGCGTGCTATCCGATACTATTACTTTCGGAGGTGCGACAGAAGGTTGGTATGAAGCGTCCCGATTGACAGGATTAGTTTGCGGTGTCGCTGTGGGCGAATCGAAAGCGATCGAATCGATATCACTCGCGCTGAATGTCATACTGCGGCTGCGAGATCCTTCGCCGATCGATATAGTGAACTTTCCACCCGCAAAGCCAACGATCTTACCTTTGAGGATACTCCCGTCCTTCAGACGTATTGTGTCAGCGAACGTTAACACTGAAACTGCAAGAATCAGCAAAAGTGAGCAGAAAACGCGTGAAAAGCTTGGCCTAATTGACATATTTCCTCCAAAGTTGAGAAACAATCATTCGATAAAATTGAGATCAACATTCCCGAAATTCGTATCCCGCAAATTGATGATAATAATTAAAAATTCGTTGTAATATTTGTGAAAAATTCAGGCAATAGAACGAATTCCATCCCGATAATACACAATTTACCTAATGTTGTAAATTAATAAATACGGGGTAGGTTGTTGAAAACAATGCTATTTGCAGGGAATCACGCCGCGTTTCGTCGCCGCCGTCGACGATTTGTCTCGCGACCACCGCCGAAGTATGTGATCAACATGACAATCAAGTGAGCGATGAACCAGACATTATCTGCTCCCATGCTCTGGTAAATATATAT
>JAYSZT010000101.1:0-1970 GCA_043737915.1 Acidobacteriota bacterium | reverse complement strand
ATACTTTCGACCTGATGCTGCTCAAACGGCTTCGCGAAGAATCGGGAATGCCGCGTCTCGGCCTGTTTTACATATGAAGAAGTTTGTCCTCATCCTCTCAATACTTGCCTCCACTTCAATTTTCGCAACCGCCCAGACAAAGCCCGCTGCGACACCTGCAAAGATCCCTCCCGGAGTTCCGATCAAACCGGGGACAACATTCAGTCCGGCCGCCGTCACGACCCAGAAAAATGCGGTCGATCCCGGCAAGGTCGAAGGGAAAACCTATACGAACACGACGTTCGGCTTCCAAGTGGTCTTCCCCGAAACCTGGTTGATCCCGGGCGATGATTTCGATGAATACATGAGGGACAAGGGTTACGACCTGAGCGTTCGCGTGAAAGCGACCGATCCACAGGCTAAGGCAAGCGTTAAGCGATTTGAGAAGCAGGTTACGCTCTTGCTCACCGCCTACCGATCGATGCCCGGCACGCCCAATAACGGAGTTGTGCTTATTTCCGTTGAAGATCTGACCGACAGTCCGAAGGTAAAAGACGCCGTTGATTATTTCGACGCGATGCGTGGGCAGTTCAGTGCAATGAAACTGCCGGTCGATTTCAAATACTCAGAGGTCGGTGCAGAGAAACTCGGAGCGAGGCAGTTTGCCTATCTTGAGACGTCATCGAACGCCGGGAAAAAGCGAATGTACGCGACTGTTCGCGGCCGTCACGCAATAATGTTCACACTTTCGTATTCTGCCAATGACGATCTCAACACGTTGCGTCGTATATTAGAGGAAGGTAATTTCTCGGTAAAATAACGCAAACAGTGACTGAAAAAACAAAATACGCCCCCGGCGACACTCTCGATCTTAAAATTGAAAAGATAGTTCCACGCGGCTTCGGACTCGCTTTCGCCGAAGGCCTCACCGTCTTTGTGCCGCTCGCCGTGGCCGGTGACATTGTTCGGGTAAAGATCGACCAAATAAAAAAACGCACGGCGTTTGCTGATATTATCGATGTATTAGAGTCGTCACCGAATCGGATAGTGCCGCCGTGTCCGCATTTCGGTGTCTGTGGCGGTTGTGATTTTCAGCAAATGAATTACGGATCGCAACTCCGTGCAAAGCTGGATATCATTCGTGACTGCCTGAAAAGAATCGGTAAGATCGATCACGAAGATCTAGGAATCGAGCCGAGCCCGAGAGAGTTCGAGTATCGTTCACGTGCTCGCTGGCACGCTGATCGAGACGAACGCTCCATCGGCTATTACGCCGCTGATTCGCACGAGATCGTGAATGTCGCAACCTGCCCGATATTGGTTCCGGGACTTGAAGATACGTTGATCTCGCTGCAAAAGAACACAAAGTGGAAAGACGTCATGGCGGGCCGCACCGACATCGACGCAGCGATCGCCGACGGAACTGCCGTTTCCATTTACTCGCCCGATCTGGTCGAACCGACGAATGAGATCACCTATTCGCACGACAGCATCGAATACGCGTTCTCAGCTCGCAGCTTTTTTCAGGGCAATCAATTCATGATCGGAAAGCTCGTCGAGACTGCATTGAAAGGTGCCTCAGGCGAGACCGCTCTCGATCTGTACTGCGGCGTCGGTTTGTTCTCTATGCCGATGGCAAAACAGTTCACGAATGTGATCGGCGTCGAAGAGAACGGCGAGGCGATAAGATTTGCTAAGCAGAATAAGGCCCGAGCGGGCTTTTCTAACGTCGATTTCAAACGCGTCCGCGTTCGCGAATTTCTCGCCGGCCATAAGCTTGATGGAACGAATTTCGTCCTCATCGATCCGCCGCGTGCCGGGGCCGATCTTGGTACGATCGAGCGGATCGCCCAGATGCGCCCGGATCAGATCTCTTACGTTTCCTGCGAACCGTCGATACTCGCCCGCGATCTGCGGATCTTGCTCGACCGCGGCTACCGGATCGACAACATCACCGCTCTCGACCTGTTTCCGCAGACGCATCACGTCGA
>JAYSZT010000100.1:0-1975 GCA_043737915.1 Acidobacteriota bacterium | reverse complement strand
CCGAGATGACCGCCGCCGCCCCCAGCTCATAATTCAATATATGCCCGCGTTCCTCGGTGACGATCTCCTGCCCCGGTCTGGTATGCACCTTAACGGCGATCTCGTTACCCATACACCCGGTCGGCACCCACAACGCGGCTTCTTTTCCAAAAACCTCGCAGGAACGTTCCTGCAATCGATTCACCGTCGGGTCGTCGCCAAAAACATCATCGCCTACCTCTGCCACAGCCATCGCCGCACGCATTTTATCTGACGGTTTTGTAACTGTATCGCTGCGGAGATCGATCATAGGCTACTTCGCCTTTTCTTCGATGCCGAGAATGTCGCCCTTGGTAAATAGGTACGTTTTCATATGCTCATCGATCTTCGGCGTGCATCGGCGAAGCCATTCTAGAGCCATAACTGCGTGCTCGATCTCTTCGTCACGGTTGTGTTCGAGGATTTTTTTGAGTTGTTTGTCGGAGGTTTGTTCCGCTCGTTGGTTGTACCAATCGACTGCTTCGAGTTCCTCTTGGACGGATTTGATCGCACGTGAAAAATTGCGCGATTTCTCACTCATTTTGTCATAATCTTCATGCCATTCTGCACTTGTTGCCATATTTATTTGATCCCCTGATTTAGATTCTAGTTTAATATTCTAGAGCGTCTTTCAAACTGTCATATAATTCTTGCCGCAAATCTTGCCGCAAATCGTCAGCAAAGGTCGGTCTTTTCGATCTGCGAGATTTTATCTACTCGCGGTGCGTGGCGTCCGCCTTCGAAATCGGTGGTGAAAAAGGCTTTTACGATGTTCCCCATTTCGTCTTCGCTGGTGAACCTAGCGGGTAGCGACAGGACATTTGCGTTGTTGTGCTGACGGGCGAGGCGGGCGATTTCTTCGTTCCAGGCGACGGCGGCACGGACGCCTTTTATCTTGTTGGCGGAGATTGCCATGCCGGTGCCTGAGCCGCATATCAACAGGCCTTGTTCGACATCGCCGTTTGCGACGGCCTCGCCGACCTTTCGCGCATAATCGGGATAGTCCACAGAATCCAAAGATGTCGTGCCCATGTCAGTATATTCGACACCGATCTCGTCGAGCGTCGATTTTATCTTCTCTTTTTCTTCAAAGCCGGCATGGTCGGCGCCGATGGCGATCTTCATAATATTTCCCTCGATTTAAGTTTAGTCTTTAATCGCGTTTGCTCAAAATCGGACTTTTCGTCGTTTATCATTCCTTGAAAAACTCTTAATTCGTGCATGCGTGGCAAAAGTTTTAGCCACGAATGCACGAATTAAGCCGTGAATTTACAAGGTCACAATTAAATGCCTCCTTTGAAAGCCGTACAATGCAAATTTATTGCGAGAACTGAGCGGCCAGTCGAACGACAACTGGAAACGTGTCGCATATGCTTAGAACCAGCGTAATTCTTAATTGACTATATGCCGCCGGCTTAGGCATGCGGTTCTGACTTGTTGTCGGCGCTCGTCAAAGGGCTTATAATTACGATAGTTCGTCACAATGACGCGTACCTTCAAAAAACTCTCGTTTCTTTTCGTCTTTTTCGCTGCTTTCGCGGTTCATTCCTTCGCGCAGGATTTTTTGCCGGAACTCGTCAAACGAATCAAACCCTCTGCGGTCGCGATTGAGACTTTTGACGCGAAGGACAACACGATCGCCCGTGGAAGTGGCTTTTTTATCGCACCGGACAGGATAATTACGAATCGTCACGTCATCGAAAAGTCGAGCCGTGTTGAGATACATCTGCTCGACGGCAAAAAGTTTACTGTTCGCGGCGTGCTTGCGGTTGACGGAGAAGGCGATCTCGCGTTGCTTCAGGTCGATGTGCCGCGAAACTTGGCCGTACCGCTGCCGATCGTTCGGGCTGTGCCGCAGGAAGGCGAATCTATCGTCGTTATCGGCAATCCGTTCGGGCTCGAAGGCAGTGTTTCTAACGGCATCGTGTCAGCCGTACGCGAGATTTCGGGTTACGGC
>JAYSZT010000099.1:0-4870 GCA_043737915.1 Acidobacteriota bacterium | reverse complement strand
CGGCATCATCGAGCGAGACATCGTGCAAACTTTTCCCGACAAAGGTACCGAGCTGATCTTGTATTGCGGCGGCGGATTTCGTTCAGCACTCGCGGCGGACAACTTGCAGAAAATGGGTTACACCAACGTCTGGTCAATGGCCGGCGGCTGGCACGCCTGGGAAGAAAGTGGTGCCTCAGTCGAGAGCGGCGATCCGGCGAAGTGACCGGTTGACTTCGTTTGTAGCCCGGGAGAACGATGGACGAGGCGAGCCATTAGACGACCGCACAGTCCGGAATAATGAGAGCTGAATATTCGCTCTCGATTTTTTGTTATAATTCTGGTTTTTATGAAAGCGACGCAAACATCATATCCGCGGAGTAAGATCAAGATACTTCTGCTAGAAAATATTTCCGAGGCTGCGGTCGAGGAACTCGAAATTAGCGGCTATCTGGAGATCGAGAAGATCAACGGAGCCTTGAGCGAAGAGCAGTTGATCGAGGCGGTTCGGGGTGTGCACTTGATCGGAATTCGTTCGAAAACGCAGATAACTGCAAACGTTATCGAGGCGGCCGATAAGCTTTTAGCGATCGGGGCGTTTTGTATCGGCGTCAATCAGGTCGATCTAGTGGCGGCAACGGAGAAAGGAGTTGCGGTTTTTAACGCTCCTTATTCGAATACGCGTTCGGTCGCGGAACTGGTCATCGGACTTTGCGTGATATTGATCCGAAAGATAGTCGATAAAAACGCCGGTGCTCATCGCGGTGAATGGCTCAAAGATGCCAAAGGCAGCTTCGAGCTTCGCGGTAAAACGCTCGGCATCATCGGCTACGGCAACATTGGTTCGCAGCTCTCGATCATGGCCGAGGCGATGGGAATGCACGTCATCTATTACGACACCGCGACCAAACTGCCGCACGGCAACGCCAAGCAGATCCGTGACCTTCACGAGCTTTTGGAACAGTCGAATATCGTCACGGTTCACGTCCCGTCAGATGCGACGACCCGCAACCTGATCAACGATGCAGCTTTCAAACACCTGCGAAAGGGAGCGATCTTTCTCAATTACAGCCGCGGCGATGTCGTCGATCTCGGTGCCCTGAAAGTTTACATCGAGAACGGTACGATCGCCGGAGCAGCGGTCGATGTTTTTCCCGACGAGCCGGAGAAGAACGGCGACGTGTTCACGACCGTTCTGCAGAATTTGCCGAACGTAATCTTGACGCCGCACATCGGCGGCTCGACTGAGGAAGCGCAGGCGAACATCGGTCTCGACGTCACCGCCAAACTCATAAAATATCTCGAACTCGGCACCAGCGAAGGCTCGCACACCGTTCCGGCCGTCAATCTGCCGCCAACGGACGCGACTCACCGTATATTGCACATTCACCACAACATACCCGGCGTGCTGGGCGAGATCAACTCAAAACTCTCGACGCACGGCATCAACATCTCCGGCCAATACCTGAAAACCAACGACCAGATCGGCTACGTGATCCTCGACGTCGATGCCAAGATCTCGGCCGAGGCATTTGAGATCCTGAATGGTATCAACGGAACGATAAAAGCGAGGATGGTTTATTAGGAATATTCAGCCGCAGATGGACGCGGATAAACACGGATTTGAGGAAAATTATACCGGCGTCTATCTGCGGTTAATTTATTTTTGTCACTGCCATGAAAATCATTTTTAGCATTGCCACTCTTTTACTCGTCTCACAACTCGGTTTCAGTCAATGGATCAAACAAACGGTCAACACGACGGCGAGTTTTCGCGGACTTTCGGTCGTCAATAAAAAAGTGATCTGGGCAAGCGGAACCGGCGGGACCGTTATTCGGACGATCGATGGCGGAAAGAAATGGGACGTGATTCAGGTGCCCGACGCCGACAAACTCGACTTCCGCGACATCGAGGCGTTTGATGCGAATACTGCTTATATCTTGAGCATCGGCAACGGCGAATCGTCGCGTATCTACAAAACCATCGACGGTGGAGCGACGTGGAAATTGCAATTCAAGAACACCAACGAAAAGGCGTTTTTTGATGCGATCGCTTGCTGGGATAAGAACAACTGTATTGCAATGAGCGATCCGATCGACAATAAATTCGTCCTTATTAATACGACCAATGGCGGAGCGACTTGGGGGACGATGGATACATCGAAAATGCCTGCGACAAAGACCGGAGAGGCCGCATTTGCCGCGAGCGGAACTTGCCTGATAAAGCAGGGAAAAAACAACGCCTTTCTAGTTTCAGGCGGCACGGATGCCCGCGTTTTTCGCTCGAATGATCGCGGCAAGACGTGGTTAGTCGCAGACACGCCGATAATTAAAGGAACACCCGGGAGCGGTATTTTCTCCATTGCTATGTTCGACGGTAACGATGGAGTTATAGCCGGAGGAAATTATGAGAAACCGGCCGGGGTGGAAGACACGCTCGCGTTCACTTCTGACGGGAGTAAAACTTGGGAAATAGCCAACGGCCTTTCCGGTTACCGCTCCGGACTTGCGTACATAGATAAAAAGACGATCATCGCCGTTGGAACCACCGGCTCTGATGTGACTCGCGATGGCGGTCGGACTTGGAAAAAATTCGGAAGCGAAGACCTAAATGCCGTAGCTGCAAAAACCAAGCGAGCAGTTTGGGCGGTCGGGCCGAAAGGTGGCGTATATAAAATGAAATGACTTACGCTTGGTACGATATTCTCGGGGTGCTTGGCGTTGTGGTGACGATCGCGGCTTATATTTTGCTACAGGTCGAGCGTTTGAGGAGCGATTCGTTTTCGTATTCGATGCTGAATGCCATCGGCGCTTCGCTGATACTGATTTCGCTGTATTATAATTTTAATTTTCCGTCATTTGCGGTCGAGTTTGTTTGGCTATTGATCAGCCTTTTCGGGATAGGAAAGTTTGTGTGGTTGAGGCGCGGCCGGACGTGATTGAAAATAAGTAATCGAACGACTGACCACCGCATTCTCCTCAAAGCCGGTTAAAAAATATTATGAAATGGATAGTAGAAAGGACGAGATATTTAGCCTACATTCCGATCATCGGGATGCTGGTCGGTGTGCTTGCGGCGATCTATATCGGTGCCGAGAAGACGATCAAGGTTGTCCAGATCGCGGTACTCCATTACGAGAGCAATAACCCGACGCTCTATGTTTTGTTCGAGGCACTCGATAGTTTTCTGGTCGCCGTCGCCCTGCTCGTGATCGCGGTCAGCCTTTACGAGCTTTTTATCGGCGCCCTCGAGGTGCCTGATTGGATGCTCGTGAAGGATTTGAGCGAGTTAAAGGCGAAGTTCGGCTCGGTCCTGATTCCGATCATGGCGGTTAAGTTTGTCCAGAAGCTACTCCAATCTGAGAGTGCTCTCGAGACGCTTTATTATGGCATTGCGGTCGCTCTCGTCACGTTTGCCTTGACTGCGTTTAATTTCATCACCGACCGCCATAAAGAAGTGGTTGAAGCTGCCGAGGATGATTCGGGAGAAAAGCGGGCAAAGGACCTGAAAAAAGATTAAGTATGCAAAACTTTACCAGCATTCCATTTAAGGCGGAGAAGCACGACGGGCTGACAGTGGTCAACGGCATTGCCAAATTCTCTAGTGCCGGTGTTGTGTTGGAGTTCGAATCAAAGCTACTCGGCCTGATCTCGGGAGGTGTCAAAGAATCACGGCTCGGGGTCAGCGATATACTCGATATTCATTTCAAAAAAGGCTTTTTCAAACGCGGTGCGAAAATCGTGATCCGTGCCACTTCACTCCTTAAGCTTAACGAACTGCCCCACAGCGACGGCAAACTTACTCTCAAGATCCAGCACGGCGATTTTGAGACCGCCCGCGACGTCGTCGCCAAACTACAACACGAAATGGCAGCCAAAACCGCCGCTCTGCCGCCACTCCACACTCCGGTAAGCTTGCTGTTTGACCCGAGCGAGGACGAAACGAAAGAACTGCCAAAATAAACGACTATGAGCATTCTGTCGGCCGGATCATATTTAGTTGCATCACTCCTTGCCTCCGAACCACTTCCGTTATGGCAGGGGATGCTGTTGATGCTCGTGGTATTGATAGTCACACTTGTGTTGGTCGGCTTCGGATTTTATTACTTGATACGCGTCCTTGCCGGGGTAATTGACCGTAAACGGGAAACTTGGGCGGGCGTGGCTGACGATCTAGGTCTCCAAATGAACGATTCCGGCGGTCATATCCTTAAAGAAATGTCGGGAAAACGCGGTGATCGCAATGTCTCAGTCACGTATTTCACGGTCCCGACCGGGGAAAATTCGACGGACGAGTACGCAGCGGTAGACGTACAGTTTCTGACTCCGCTCAACTTCTCTTTCAAGGTCAATAAGCTAGAGATGTTTTATCAAAAGGTCGTAAGCTTTTTTGACAATTACGAGCAGACGATCGGCCACGAAGCTTTCGACAAGGTTTTCAAGGTCGAGTCGTCGGATCTGCCATCGCTGCTCGAGTTGCTAAATGTCGAGATCCCGGATGCCGAAAGCTCTTCACTGCTCAACGACCTGATGCTCGCCCACAAAAAATATCACCGGGTTATCGTCACCGATACCTCGATCTGCCTCGGCGTCCGTGCCGACCTCGGCGATTCGCACCGCATCGAACCGGCACTCAAAAAATCGGTCTACCTCGCGGAACGGGTCGAAACCGCGACTCGAAAGGTCCAAGGAACTGAAGGCAATGGATGATTTAATAAAATTGGTGCGACAGTCAATATTAAGAAAAGTCGTATCATCAAAAAATAGAGCGGGCGTCATTTCTGGCGCCCGCTCTATTTTTAACCAAACTACCGAGCCATTCTCGGATCCGGTTTTGATTTGATCTCGTATTCCTTTGGCGGTTCAGCTCCCAATAAATTTTTTACAAAAT
>JAYSZT010000098.1:0-1977 GCA_043737915.1 Acidobacteriota bacterium | reverse complement strand
CGCTCCTGTTCGGTCGTCGTTAATTTCAAACGGAGTTTATCCGAAACAGTTTTAGCGATCTCGCTCTGCAATGAAACGAGGTCGGATTGTTTGCGATTGTATTGCTCGCTCCAGATCACATCCTGAGTCTCGGTGTTGACCAATTCCAGACTCAATTTCAGATCATCACCGCGTTGGGAGACTCTGCCCAACAAGACCGCCTGCACCTTCAATTCTTCACCGATCTTCTTTGCCGAAGCCTCCTTGCCTTTGTAATAAAAAACCGTACTTCTTGCTTTTACTGACAGATTGGGAATGTTCGACAAACTACTGATTAGTGTCTCCGTCATTCCATCGCTCAAATACTCAACGTCCGCATTACCGCTATCGTTGACGAACGGCATCACCGCGATCGAATTGATCTGGCCTGAGCTGCCTTTCGACAAGAAGCCGAAATAACCGACGGCTGAGAGCACGCCCACAAGCAGTAGCGCCGCGACCGATATAGCGAGCTTATGACTCTTTGCCTGCGTGACAGCGTATTCAAGGCTCGACGACGAGGTCGTGACATTTTGCCTTGCTACGTTTTGTCCACTGACAGTGGATTCGCCGCCGCCGCTGAGCATTTTCGTCGCATTTTCAATCGAAGCATTCTCTGTTTCGCGATTTGGAACAACGGAACGTTCGAGTTCGCCCTGGATATCCAATTCACGCCGGAGATTCTTGAGGTCGATGAGCTGATCGCGGGCCGTCTGGTAACGCATATCGAGATCTTTTGTTAGCGATTTGCGGACGATCCGCTGCAGTTCTCCTGTAACGTTTTCTAGCTGGAGCGGTTCTTTTTCGAGGATTGAGACGATCGTGTGATTGACCGTTTCGCCTGAGAAAGGAACCTTGCCGGCCAGCATTTCATATAAAACGACGCCGAGGCTCCAGATGTCCGTTCGGGCATCCGTCGGATTTCCGCGCGCCTGTTCCGGCGACATGTACGAGACCGTTCCCATGACCATGCCGGGCGTGGTGTTAACCTGTACACGCGTCGCATCCTCGCCGCCCGCTGATGCGTCCCGGTCTGACAGTTTGGCAAGGCCAAAGTCGAGCACCTTTGCATAACCATCCTTGCGGATCATTATATTCTCGGGTTTGATGTCGCGGTGGACGATGCCAGCCATGTGTGCCGCGGACAATGCCTCCGTCACCTGAATACTGATCTGCAGGATCTCATTTAGCTGGAGCGGATCTTTATGCGACAGATGCTCACGCAAAGTGTTGCCATCGATAAGTTCGGTTACAATGTAGTTTGTGCCATCGTGTTCCCCGATCTCGTGGATGGTTAGGATATTCGGGTGATTGAGAGCAGACGCGGCCTTGGCTTCCTGGATAAAACGATTCAGCTTATCGGTATCTTTGCTGAATTCTTCGTTCAGAAATTTGATCGCGACTTTACGGTCGAGCTTAATGTCCTGGCACAGGTAAACCTCACCCATTCCGCCCGCGCCGATCGCGGAGATTATTTTGTAATGCGAAAGCGTTTCGCCGACGGTAAGCATTTTATTTTGGGATTCCGGGAATTATAGCACTTGTTAGGGAACATTTGTGGAGCTTCAGCAAAGGTTTACGAGCCGTATGAGTCGTTGGCCCGATCTTTATTTCAAACGGATCGATCAAAAGCCCTTGAAAGAAAATGACGGTGCCAAGACCGATAGACCTAGAAGATCGCCTCGAAGATGCCGATGCTCGAATTCAACGGCTCATCAGGATCCGTGCGACCGAAAAGGCTTTCGAAGACCACTCCCTTTCATATTAAGTTAGCCGAGCGTTCTTCGCCCATTGCGGTGTGGAGCGTTTATTGCAGGAACACTATCCCGAACCTGTATTTAGATCTAAATCCTAATGGATCCGGTTATCTAGGAAGTTATCTATGACTACGATGATAATCTATGATATCGCATGATATAGAAAACGACTGAAAACCGCCCCTTGATTTAGGGCGGTTTT
>JAYSZT010000097.1:0-10818 GCA_043737915.1 Acidobacteriota bacterium | reverse complement strand
ATATTGGTTTCACTGCAACCTCCAAGTTAGGAACATATTAAAAGGAAATTAAATAATATCACCAACACATCTTGAAGTGTAGTTTTTTCAGCATCCTGTTAATATTTGACTTGAGCCCGAAATCAAGAAGCAATGAGCAAAAACGGACGAGAAAGGATCTACCGCGATTCGGTTCATAATATTATTCGGGTTGGTGATGGGACGGTCGGGGACCGGTTGATCCTGGGGTTGATCGATACGCCTGAGGTTCAGCGACTTCGGAGGGTGCGGCAGCTTGGGCTGGCTTATTTTGCGTATCAGTCGGCGGAGCATTCGAGGTTTACGCATTCACTTGGTGCTCTGCATTTGGCAACGCGGACGCTGGATCGGTTGCGTTCACAATATGAAATTAGTGATGAAGAGTATCTCGCTGTTCGAGTAGCGGCACTCGTTCACGATATTGGGCACGGGCCGTTTTCGCACGTGATCGAATCGATCCTCGGGTTTCATCACGAGCAGTTCTCGATCGACACCGTTTTGAGCCAAGAGACATCGCTCGGCAGAAAGCTCAACGATTACTCGCCAAAACTCGCTACCGACGTCTCTGCAATAATTAGAGGTGATTTCAAACCTCGTGCACTTGCACAATTGATCTCTTCGCAACTAGATGTCGACCGAATGGATTACCTGCTTCGCGACAGCCTTATGACCGGTGCGAAGTATGGAATTTACGATCTCGAATGGATAATTAAGTCGATCGAGATCGACCAGGAACATGACTATCTCTACATCTCCGCACCGGGAATCTACGCTGTTGAGGACTACCTGCAGGCAAGATATTACATGTTCCGTCAGGTGTATTTTCACCGGACGCTTCGATCGGCTGAAGCCGTTTTGAAGGTATTGTTGCGGCGGGCACTGGAGCTATATAAAAGTGGCGGCGACGTTTGGTTCCGCCCGGACACGCCATTCGAAAGTGTGCTTCGTGGCGATAAGTTGACGCTGTCAGAACATCTCGCCCTCGATGATTCCGATGTGCTTTTTTACATAAAACAGTGGCTCACTTCTACCGACAAGATCCTCGCCGACCTGTCGAACCGATTTCTAAACCGCAAGTTGTTCAAAGCTTTCGACCTAGACATGCCGGAGCCGGCACGAACGGAATTCGTCTCGGGAACAAAGCGGATCGTTGAAAACGCGGGCTTTGACTGCGAATATTACTTTGTCGAGGACGCGACGAGCAACGCGGACAATTACTTCTACACAAAGGACACGTCTAAACCGAAAGATCTGATCTACGTCCAGCACGGATTTTCAAAACCGGCGATGCGCGAGATATCGGAGGTAAGTGCCGCCGTTCGCGGATTGCAGGAAGGCTATTCGCTCCACCGGATCTGCTTTCCGGCGGAACTAAAAGATCAGATCACGGACCTTTACCACCGCAGCTAAATCGTGAACCGTGTAACAAACACCCATTTCATTCGCTCCCGGCGACCATTGTATTGCTGGCTTTTGGCATTATTTCTTTGTTCTCAGGTGTTTTCTCAGAAGGTCGCGATAGTAAGTAAGGAAATTTCGGGTTCATCCGCGTTTGTCGAGGCTTTTGCGGACGAAGCTGACAAAAAACTAACCATGCTTGATCGATCGCTCAGCGAGTCGGCCTTTAATGCATCGAAACACGCCGAGGAATTCAACCTGACCACGGAGGAGTCGAGGTACGCCGCATCAGCGATCGGGTGCGAGTTTTTAGTGTTGATCCGAACCGAAACGCAGCGGCGGACATCAACCGAATCGCCAGAGTATTATGAGGCTCACGCGGCTGTTTTCGTAGTAAGTTCGCGGACCGGCCGGCTGATATTTCAATCGATCCAAAAAGCAGAATCTCCGACAGCAGTCGGAGCCGAGACTAAACTTGCCGCCGCCGCGGTTTCGGCAGTGTCAGAAGTTACGGCAAAGATAAAGGCTTCGCGAACGCCGGAAACGCTAAAGCAGATCGCAACTAATATCGAGGAACTTCCCGCCGAAAATTCGCCGGCGTCAAAAAATTTCCGTGCTCCGATCCCGTACCGCCGGATCAAACCCGAATACACTCAGACGGCATATCTCTACGGCGTCACAGCGACCGTCGAGATCGTGGTCGATCTGGATGCGAGCGGCGGCATTACTCGAACCGAGATATTTCGCTGGGCCGGATACGGGCTTGATGAGTCGGTGGAGAAAGCCGTGCGGGCCATGAACTGGCGTCCGGCGGAACGTAACGGCAAACCTTTGCCAATTCGGGTACTGCTTCGCTACAATTTCAAAAAGACCGACACGAAACCGTAGCAAAAAAAGCGATGCGATTTGTCCGTGCTCTACTAAAAACCTCTCTATTCGTGATCTCGACTCTCGGCTTGTATTACTTCTGGTTCTTCTCGCATTTTTTCATCCCTAACAAGGTCCACTGGCGGCAGACTATATTTTATTACTGGACGCTGAGCTTTGTCAGAATCTCGGCGATGAAGCTTGAGATCGTCGGCACGCCGCCGACACCGCCATTTTTTCTGGTCTCTAACCATCTCGGTTACGCGGATATCGGTGCCTTGCGGGTCGCGGCGAAAGGTGTTTTCGTTGCGAAGAAGGATATCGACGGTTGGTTTTTGGCGGGTCGGATCATTCGCGATATGGGAATGATCTTTATTGATCGCGAGAATCGGCGTGATATTCCAAGGGCCGGCGAGCAGATAATCAAGCGCCTCGATGCCGGCGAAGGCGTGATCGTCTTTCCGGAGGGGACCAGCACCAAGGGCGAAAGCGTTTGGGCATTTAATTCTTCGTTTCTTCAGTTTGCAGCGTTGAGCGGAATTCCGGTTTCGTATGCGACGATCAGCTATAGCACGCCGGTTAATGAGGTGCCTGCGAATATCGCCGTATGCTGGTGGGACGATATGAGTTTTTTCGCTCACCTTTGGCAACTGTTTAAGGTACGTCAGTACACAGCGACAGTAACTTTCGGCGAAGAGCCGATCGCCAATACCGACCGAAAGCTCCTCGCCGCCGAACTTCACAAGCACGTCGAAGAAAATTTCGTTCCCGTGTTGTGAGTACAGCGACATGTGACGTAAACTTTTTGTTAATTCCCTCCGTATTAACGTCGATTCAAGAAAGGAGCAATTTATGCGAACAAATGTTTTTCGTTTTGCGACGACACTCGTCGTTTTAATGGCTATCTACACCAGCGTGATGGCGCAGAGCAGCGGTTTCGACACGACTCGAATGGACCGCTCGGCTGATGCGTGCGACGATTTTTTTCAGTTTGCGAACGGAAAATGGATCGCTAGTACCGAGATCCCGGCGTCGCAATCGCGTTGGGGCAGCTTTAATATTCTTGCCGAGAGCAACCGCGACACGTTACACGACATTCTCGACAACTCGGTCAAGCAAAAAGCGGCGAAAGGCAGCAATGTTCAATTGATCGGTGACTTTTATGCTTCGTGTATGGACGAGGCAGCGATCGAGACCGAGGGAACGAAGCCGATCGACGGCTATCTTAAAAGTATCAAGAAGATCAAAGACATTGACGGTGTGAAACGGCAGATCGCCGTAATGCATAAGGCCGGAGTTCCGGCGTTGTTCAGACTCGGCGGCGGAGCGGATGCGAAGAACAGCAACATGGTGATCGTCATTGCGGGCCAGGCCGGACTCAGTTTGCCAAATCGCGACTATTACACGAAAGACGATGCAAAATCGGTTGAGATCCGCACGAAATTCGTCGAATATATGACGAATATGTTCAAGCTGCTCGGAGATTCGCCAGACGTTGCAGCCGCAAACGCGAAGACGACTATGGACATTCAAATGCGTCTCGCCAAAGCGTCGACCGCTCCGGCTGACCTGCGAGATCCGGACAAGAACTACAACAAGATCAGCGTTGCCGATGCTCAGGCAGTCATTCCTAATTTTTCACTTACAGAATATATGAAGGTTCGCTCGATGCCGGCCGTGACTGAGATCAATTTCGGCCAGCCGGGATTTTTTAAGGAAGCGAACGCGATGCTAGCTGACGTACCGGTCGATAGCTGGAAGACATATTTTCGCTGGATGGTCGTCAATTCGTCGGCGACCACATTGCCAAAGGCTTTTGCGGACGAGAATTTTAACTTTCAGGGCAGAGTGCTCGCCGGGACGAGGGAGCAGTTGCCGCGTTGGAAACGATGTGTGCAGGCGACGGACGGTACGCTCGGAGAGGCTTTGGGAGCGGAATACGTCAAAACGAAGTTCCAGCCCGAGGCAAAAGCGAGCATGGATAAAATGATCACCAATCTTTTCACCGCCATGCGAAGCCATATTGCTGGGCTGACCTGGATGAGTGCCGAAACGAAGGTCAAGGCGACCGCGAAGCTCGACTCGTATAAGCGAAAGATCGGTTACAACGAAAAGCCGCGTGGATATGCCGGACTCAAGATCGACCGCAAATCCTACGCGGGGAATGTCATCCGCTCGGGTGAATTCCAGGTCGGACGCAACGTCGCGGACATCGGAAAGCCGACGGACAAGACGCGTTGGAACTTTTCACCGCCGACGGTCAACGCTTCGTACTCGTCGACGAACAACGACATCACATTTCCGGCAGGAATTCTGCAGCCGCCGTTCTTTAACTTTCAGGCGGACGACGCGATAAACTACGGCGGTATCGGAGCTGTGATCGGTCACGAAGTCTCGCACGGATTCGACGATTCGGGCAGCAAGTTCGGCCCTGACGGGAATCTGAAATCGTGGTGGACACCGGAGGATCGTGCCAAGTTCGAGGAGCGTGCGTCGTGCGTCGTCAACCAGTTCAACAGCTACGAAGTCCAGCCCGGGCTGAACATCAACGGAAAGCTAACGCTTGGCGAGAACATCGGCGATCTCGGCGGCCTCGCGATAGCGTATACCGCACTGATGGATTCGATGAAGGGCAAAAACGCACCACTCATCGACGGCTTTACACCTCAGCAGCGATTCTTCCTCGGCTGGGCACAGGTCTGGGCGGCGAAATCGACGCCTGAGGCGGAACGCGGACAGGTCCTCGGCGATCCGCACTCGGCCGCCAAATGGCGCGTCAACGGCCCGATGTCCAACATGCCCGAGTTCGCTGAAGCCTTCGCCTGCAAACAAGGCTCAAAAATGATCCGGGAAAAGGTCTGCGAGATCTGGTAAACCGCCTAACAACCTAAATAATAAAAAGGGGAAGCCACATCCGGCTTCCCATTTCCAGTTACATCTACCGAAAGCCGAAGTTGGTAGTGCGGGAATCGGTGTTGGTTAGGGGTCGGGGACGAAGTCGGTTTCGGTCAGGTCGGTGAAGGCGAAGATGACGCGAGATGTGAATTGAAAGCGTTTGGAAGCGACGCCGATGATGTAGGTTTCGCCGGCGGGCACGTCGTTGAACGAGTAATAGCCGAATGACGACGACAGAGTTCGCAGAGTCATACCCTGACTGTCGGTCAGCGTGACGGTCGCGTTTCGTAATCCGCGGCCATCACTTGTTAACACTCGCCCGGAGATGAAAACGCCCGCGGCAGTCGGTGAGTATCCTGCCGTAGAACTGTTGTTCGTGGTCACAGATTCGGTCAGGCCAACGGGCGGGGCGACAGTTGCCGTGTTGTACAGAGCTCCGGTAGTTCCCGACGCTACCGTTCCCGAGACCGTGAACGTAACATTCGTTCCCGAAGGAAGATTCACCAGTGCGTCGATGTCTCCCGTGCCGCTCGCCCTGAGGCAAGTTCCGCCACCGCTCGACGAACAAGTCCACGTAAAGGTCGAGACGGCCGACGGCAACGCGTCTTGCACACGGGCACCGGTCGCGTTGGTCGGTCCGACATTCGACACGACGATCGTGTACGTGAGCGGCGATCCGGCGACGTAGATGGTTGGCGACGAGGTCTTCGTGATCGTCAGGTCAGCTTGCGATCCGGTCGGATTGTTGTCCGTTGCGGTGTTATTGCCCGGTACCTGATCGGTCGTGCCGGTGGGCGGAGTGACCGTCGCGGTGTTAGAGATGCCGCTGGTCGTATCGGCCGGAACCGTTCCTGTCACGGTGAATATCACGGAGTCCGAACCGTTGCTACCGATATTGAGCGTCGCCGCCAAGTTGTTACCCGAACCGGTCGCACCGCTGGTAACCGACGCAGTTCCGGTGATGCTCGATGTCCACGTTACGCCGGTTATCGTCGACGGTATCGAATCGGCAACCGTCGCCCCGGTCACGCTTGATGGGCCGTTATTGCTGACCGTTATCGTGTAAGTCAATGCCGACCCCGCAACGTATGGTTTGGGCGAACTCGTTTTGCGGATGGCGAGATCAGCGGACGTTCCCGCTCCGTTGCTGTCGGTCGCGGTGTTGTTTCCCGGTATCGTATCGACGATCCCGCTCGGTGCAGACACCGTCGCAGTGTTGTTGATCGTGCCTGTCGTCCCGGGCGGAACCGTTCCGCTGACGGTAAACACGGCCTGTGTTCCGACCGGCAGATCAACGAGGGAGCTGATGTTGCCCGTCACCGGCCCTGCCGTTCCGCACGAGGCTCCCGAACCGGCCGTCGTGCAGGTCCATGAAAATGATGAGAGGGCGGCCGGTAATATGTCCGCAACTGTCGCTCCCGTAACAACACTCGGGCCGTTATTGGTGACGATGATCGTGTACGTCAGGCTTGATCCGGCGACGTAGGCCTTCGGCGAACTTGATTTGCTGATCGACAGATCCGTACCGAGCGTGACCGTCTTGCTCGCTGTATTCGAAGTAGTGCCGGAGACCGTTGCGGACGCTAGATTCGTGACAGATCGGGCGGTGACGTCCGCCGCCTGAACCACGTAGGTCGCAGTGCACGTAATGCTCTCGCCCGCGTCCAGGTAATCGTCGAGGTCGCCAACGGTATTCACTGTCGGACAAGTTTCGTTGTTCGATTTGTCATCCGCTACCGTCACCGGCCCGAGCAGCGGAGCGAAGCCCGAATTTGTTACGACATAGCTGTAATGCAGCACATTGCCGGCCGCAAGAAAATAAGTCTCGATCGCGTTTTTGGCGATCGTTAGTCCGGTCGTTGCGTAACTCGCAGTCGACGGAGAACTTGTCGCCGTACCGCTGGCCCACGTTCCCTGAGCCGTCGCGGTGTTCGGATGCGTGCCCGAGACTGCCGCGACGGGACCCTTGACGCAATACGCGGTAGCTCCGACAGCGAGCGGAGTCGCCCAAACACATGAAGCCGGGTCGGTCGATGTGCCTGTGAGCGTCGGATCGGTTACGGAGATCGCAGAAAAAGGTACGTCGCCGCCGTTGTATGCCGTGAACCGATAGTAAACACTAGCGCCGGCGGCTACGCCAACGAACTTAAACCAGTTAACGCCGTCCTTTGATATTTGTTTGTTGAGATCCAGCACAGCTGTCGCCGTACTGACTACTAGCGTCGCAGTCGCCGCGGCTCCGTTTCCACCTTCGGTTGAGCTGATGATGCTGGTTGTGTTCAATTTCGTTCCACTCGTCGCGCCCGTCACGGTTACGCTGAACGTACATGTTGCCCTTGCCGCTAGTGTTGCCCCGGTGAGAGTTATCGTATTCGGAGCAGTCGAAAGTGAACCGCCGCAGGTCGATGTCGGCCCGCTCGTTCCGATCGTCATTCCGGTCGGTAAAGCGTCAGTAAAACCCATGCCCGTGAGTGTGGTGAACTGATTCGGGTTCGTGATGGTAAATGACAAACTCGATGTCGAACCCGTGAGTAGCGATCCGGGCGAAAATGATTTGCCAAGCGTCGGAGGGGCTACGACCGTTAACGTACTCGTGGCATAGTTGGTCGACGTTCCGGACTCGATCGATGAGATGAATCCGGTAATGTTGTCATATCGGCCCTCGGTTGTTCCGGTGACCGATACGTTGAACGTGCAGCTTCCTCCGGCCGCAAGACTGCCGCCGGTCAAGGCGATCGTCCTCGTTCCTGCGGTACTCGTCAGCGTACCGGCACATGCCGCTACGGACGCAGTCGCGATCGAAAGGCCGGCAGGGACCACGTCTGTGAAAGCTATTCCGGTCAATGCCTGGTTGCCCGCAGTTGTATTGTTGATGGTGAACGAAAGCGTTGAAGTAGCTCCTTTCGCGACCGTCGCGGGCGAGAACGATTTTGAGATCGTCGGCGGTGGCAGCGGCAATCCACAACCCGTCATCGAGATGTTGTCGAGGAAAAGCTGGGAAGAACTGACGCTGTTCACGCCCTTAGCGGTGATCCGAAAATAGGTCGTTGCGGCACCCGTCGCTGCAGCGGTCCGAGGGCCGCTTGATTGCCAGATGTCGGTAAGACTTGTAGATGTGTAGATCAAACTATAGGAACCGGCAAGTCCTGTCGTGCTCGAATATACGTAAAGCGTGGGCACATCGCTGCCGCCCCCGCCCCAATTCGTATCTCTATTAAAGTCTAGTGAGATCCCGACCCCGGAGTATTTGCTGGTGTCCAGAGCGAACTCCATATATGGCGTAGAGTCCCCTGTGACGGTTGCTGTTTTCGGAAATCCGGTCACTCCCCAGGAGTTTGTCGGATTTCCCGAGGTGCTGATCACCGAGCCGTTGGCGCCTACTGCGATCGCCGTCGCGGAAGTGACATTTGCTGCTTTGGTGGTGAATGGTGGAGGAGGTCCGCCACTTCCTGTACCCGTAGTCGGCATCGTCCAAGTCGCCAGTGTCTGGCCGGGCGTGCACAATGCTGCCGCTACAGCAGTGAGAGTGTCCTGGCCGAAGTTACCCGTATCTATTGAAGTATTGATGAAAAGGTTGCCGGTCGTATTAACGTATGTTCCGGCGGATGCCGTTACGTTGACCGAGATAGTACACGTACCATTTGCGGTGAGGCTACCGCCGGAAAATGCTAGCGATGTCGCTCCCGAAGTCGGAACGGGCGAGAATGCACCGGATCCGCAACCCGAATAAGATATCGCCGGCGTAGCCGCGACTTGCAGGCCAGCCGGAAAGGTGTCGGTGAAATTGACGCCCGTGAATGCCTCCGACGTTGGATTAGATATCTTGAACGTCATCGCCGACGTTCCGCCCGGCGTAATAGCCTTCGGTGTGAAGGTCTTCGTTAGCGTTACCGATGCGGGGCTGACGATATTGGCAATTCGGGCTCCGACCGAGTAATCAGAGTTGTAGTGATAGCTACTACCGGAAAAATCGTATAGGAGACTGTTCAACGATTGGCTGGAGCCGCCGCCGCTGATTATCTTTACGGTGTACGTCGTAACGACCGTGCCGCCGGACTTGCCGTCGCTACCGACGCACGAGCGGTAATTCGGGCTGTTCGGGTCCTCATCCCACAGGCAGGCGTTCGCGTACAACTTGTCATTTGGCGAGGTAACGTATGCCGATGTATTTGCAGTATATGTACTGCTGACCCCGAGGGTTTGAAATATCGTATTCGGAAAATTTATAAAGCCTTCGAGTTGGCTATACCCTTGCGTCGCAGTATGGGCACCGAGTTCGATGGTGTAGGTATTGCCGACGACCAATGTCATTCCGGCACCGGCGGGAATGGTGGCTCCGTTGAGCTTTACATAGTCGACGCCGTTCCGATTCTGCGAGATCAGGCGCTCGACGAAGAGTTCGCGGCCTGTCGGGGTAACGGCGGTTGAACCTGAGAGTGCGTCCGTCGCGGTGACACGGTACTTGCGGGTGGTTGTTAAAGGTGCTAAGCCCGATGTCTTGTCAATGTCCACCTCGAAATATGCATCCGCACAACTGCCGGCGGTGATCGGACCGACGTTTATCGTTGACAGAGAACCGCTCCGAAGTGCGATATAGGCATTGGTGGAATCCCAGATGTAAGTCGCTGTGACAATTCCGGTCGATGCGTTTCCGGTATTGCAGATCCTCGTTCCCACCGGAAAGCGGTTCGGGCCCGTCGCCGGATTGTTGCTGTCAAGCCCGACGATGTTCCACGTAAGCGGTGTCGCCGTGATCGACGCTGCCATCGCTGCGGACGGATCGGCATTTGCTGAAACGCTCGAAATGTCGCCAATCTGAAATGCCATCGCGACCGCCGCGACCAGCAGTAAAAGCCACTTAATTTTGAAGATTCTCGCGAACCGTCTGGTCGATTCGGCGGATTTTGATGTCAGTCTCATATTAATTGGATAATTGGGAGGGACCCCGTATAACGTATCGGCTGCATTCACCAAGACTTGAGCTTTATTTTTCCCAATGAGAAACCGCTAAAGGGCGTGACATCCGGGTTGGCGGTTACGCCCTTACTTCGTGCGGGCTTGTGCCGGGGCTGGAATTATCGCACTTGCTTACGCGCCGGGCTTGGGCAATGCGGAAAGGGCGTAACATCCGGGTTGGATGTTACGCCCTTACTTGTTGCAGACTTTGGTCCTTTTTTGACTTTAGAGTTCGTCTTCCGGGAGTTCGATCTTCATGGCTTCGTCGATGTCGAAGGCCTCTTCGCCTTCGATCTCCAATGTCTCGTCGAGATCCATGTCGATGTCCTCTTCGAAATCGTCAACGATTCCTGGGACGTCCATCGGCATCGGCAGTTCGAGGCCGCCACGAATGTCGGTCAATTCATCGAACTCATCTTCCTGTTTACGGTTTTCGGTAGCATCATAGGCAACCTTGACGTTGCGGTAATACTTCATTCCAGTACCGGCAGGTATGAGGCGTCCCATGATGACGTTCTCCTTAAGACCGCGAAGGTAATCGATGCGTCCTGAGATCGCCGCCTCGGTAAGCACGCGGGTCGTCTCCTGGAAGCTGGCCGCCGAGATGAACGAGTCGGTCGAAAGCGATGCCTTCGTGATACCGAGCAGCAGAGGTTCGCCGACGGATGTTTGTCCGCCTTCGTC
>JAYSZT010000096.1:0-1997 GCA_043737915.1 Acidobacteriota bacterium | reverse complement strand
ATTTGCACTGGCGGACGGCCTCGCGGCGATGGCACGAGCATCCGAAAAAGGCGTCCTGAAGGTGCTTTTGGCACCGTCATCGGTAGGAAAGGTTATTGCTTTTTGATTTGGTATAATTAAGAGATAAAGTTCGTGTCCGGCTAATGTCATTTTTGAGAGGTATTTATGTTCAAAAATAGTTCGAGATCATACGGTTTGTTCCTGTCTTTGCTCTTTGCTCTTTTGATCGGGGTAGGAACGGCGGCCGCTCAACCTGAGGGCGCACCGATCTCCTTTGCTTCGATCGCCAAGCGGGTTGAGCCAGCAGTCGTCAGTATCGACACTAAAAGCCGGGTTGCCGAACCGGTTGCGAGGGAGACGCCGCAGCCGGGAGCGTCGGACGATATCATGGAATTTTTCCGTCGTCAGATGCAGCAGCGTCCGGTTTACGGCGTTGGTAGTGGTTTTATTGTCGACAAAGCCGGTTATATCGTAACGAACGCCCACGTTGTGAATAACGCCGCCCGTATTACGGTAAAGCTCGAAACGGGCGAGGAATTCCAGGCAAAGGTGCTTGGCTTTGACGAGGAGACGGATCTCGCCATTCTAAAGATCGATGCGACCCGTGACCTGCCGTTTGTTAAATTCGGCGATGCTTCGAAGGCAGAGGTTGGCGATTGGGTTTTGGCGATCGGTTCACCTTTTGGACTGACGAAAACTGTTACCGCCGGAATAATCTCGCAAAAACAACGAGAAACACCTTCAGCGTCGGCGTTTCAAAAATTCATCCAGACGGACGCGGCTATCAATCCCGGTAATTCGGGCGGTCCGCTCGTCAATATGGAAGGCGATGTGATCGGCATTAACTCGCAGATAGCGACCTCGACAGGTGAATACAGCGGAATCGGCTTTGCACTTCCGTCCGATCAGGCGATGAATGTCTATCAGCAGATCCTCAAGAATGGCAAAGTTAAACGCGGCTATCTGGGAGCTTATCTCGATTCGGTAAAGGGCGAATTTGCAAAGGTTTACGGACTCAAAGACGCTAAGGGAGCGATCGTCACGGAGGTTCGCGACAAAGAGGCTCCCGCGGCCGTTGCGGGATTGCAGGTCGGGGACATAATTACCGAGTTCAATGGCCAGATCGTTGAATCGGCGACGGATCTGATCGCCAAGATCGCTTCGACTCCGCCCGATCAGGCGATCTCACTCCAATATTTACGAGAATCGGGAACGACGCTTGAACGCAAAACCGCTTCGATCAAACTTAAAGAACGCCCGGTTCAGCCGCGTTTTTCGATCAACGACGGCGAACCGCGAAAGTTGCCGTTAGATGGCACGAAAGAGGACAAGCCGTTCGGTTTGACATTGAGCGAGATGACCGCAATTTTAGCGGAAAAGTATAAATTGACGGGGTTAAAGGGATTGGTAGTTAAAGAAATAAACCCGTCAAGCTATATCGCTGATGTCAAAAACTCGTTCGGCCGCGATGCTCTGAGTGAAGGCGATCTGATCCAGCGGATCAACCGCGTGCCGGTTACTGATCTGAAAGCATTCAACGAAACGGTCGCGAAATTGAAGGTTGGCGATGCGGTCGTTTTGCACGTCCTGACTTATAATCAGGCGATCAGCGGCACCCAGCTTAAAATAGTACAATTTACGGTAAGGTAGTCAGAACGTCGGATGGGGTTATGTCGGGTCCGTTGAGACAGCATCAACGGACCCGAAACTCGGTCTACACGTCACGCTAAAAATATATGGCAAAAACTGAGATCAAAAAATACAAAAATTACATCGGTGGTGAATGGGTCAAATCTGCTTCGGGCGAGTGGTTCGATAATGTTAATCCGGCGGATACAACGGATATCGTCGGGCGATTTCCAGCTTCGAACGAAGACGACGTAAATGCTGCGGTCGAGGCGGCAAAAAACGCTGCGACACGCTGGCGACGAACTCCGGCACCGAAACGAGCCGAGATATTGTTTACGCTCGGTGAGATCCTTCGTAAGAACAAAGAC
>JAYSZT010000095.1:0-4929 GCA_043737915.1 Acidobacteriota bacterium | reverse complement strand
ATATCACAATTGATTTTCCGCAAAAATCTATTTTCGTGCAGAATATTACCATGATCGATCTTCGCAGTGACACTGTTACAAAACCGAGCGACGCTATGCGGCGGGCGATGGCGGCGGCTGAGGTTGGCGATGACGTTTATGGTGAAGATCCGACGGTGAACCGTTTGCAGGAGATGTCGGCGGAGATCTTTGGGAAAGAGGCGGCGTTGTTCGTGCCGTCGGGGTCGATGGGCAATCAGATCGCGGTCAAGTTGCACACGCAACCGGGGCAAGAAGTCGTCATTGAGGAACGCGGGCATATTTTGAATTATGAGGTCGGGATGTCGTCGATCTTGTCGGGTGTGACGCTCCGAGGCGTTCGTAGCGGCAACGGTTCGGGCCACCTGACGTGGGACGAGATCGCGGCGGTTCTGCACACAGACGGCGTCTACGATCACACCCAGACCGGATTGTTGTGTCTCGAAAATACCCATAATCTCGCCGGCGGCCGAGTTATGTCGATGGAGCATTGTGCCGATCTTTGCGAAAAGGCCCACGTCGCAGGAATTCCGGTTCATCTCGACGGCGCTCGCATATTTAACGCCGCCGCCGCTCTTAACACATCGGTCGCGAAGCTGACGCGTGATTGCGATTCGGTTCAATTCTGCCTTTCGAAAGGGCTCGGTGCACCGGTCGGATCAATGTTGGTCGGAACAAAAAGCTTTATTGCCGAAGCCCGCATCTGGCGAAAACGACTCGGCGGAGGTATGAGACAAGCCGGAATTCTCGCGGCCGCCGGGCTGATCTCTCTCGAAGAAGGCCCACAACGCCTTCACGAAGATCACGAAAATGCCCGCCGCCTCGCGACCGGCATCTCCCACTTAAAAGGCATAAATATCGATACAGCGAAGGTCGAGACCAACATCGTCCTGTTCGATATCTCCGGGACCGGAAAATCCTCGGCCGGGATCGTGGCTGAATTGCAAGATCACGGAATTCTCGCGATCGGCTTCGGCAAGCTGATCAGAATGGTCACGCACCTTGATGTTTCGGCAGAAGATATAGATGTGACGATCAAAGAAATGAGCTCGCTGTTTGTTTAACTCCTAATCAGACAAATATCTCCCGCAAACGTAAAAGAAACGTGCGACCTTCGGACATGCTTTCCTTCAAGTAATCTTCCCTGTCTCCGTTTTCTGCCATCGATCCTTCCCCTGACTCTCCGAAAAACCTCTTCCAGCGTCATTTAACCTTCTCGCAATAAAAAGTTAATTTCCCGGAAACGCTGCCGTAATACCGAATTCAACCTTCACAGATACTCTTACTTTTATACCAATTTTTGCAGGCTTGATCCGCGTCCGGATCGACACTTTCAGAGCAAAATGGCCGGTGAACGCATTTGGCCGTTGTTGCACAAAGCTCATACCGGCCCATTTACAAAGGTTCTATTAGTTTATTTTCAGACATTTTTTTAGTTAGAGGAGATTATGAAATTCAACCCCGGACAGTCACAGTCTTTTTCCAGATTCTTATCAGCGTTTGCGGCGATCGTGTTCGCCGTTTCGGCAGTATTTGCTCAGTCGGAGACGGCAACGTTGCTTGGTTCGGTTCGCGATGCGAACGGCGGCGCGACGGTCGGATCGACCGTTACGCTGAAAAATGTCGCGACCGGAATCGCTTCGACAACGACGACAGACGACAACGGCGACTATCAATTTACCAACGTAAAGATCGGCAATTACCAGATCGAGGTCGACGCCTCGGGATTCAATAAAACGATCGCTAAGGACATCAACCTTACGGTCAACGCCCGTCAACGGGTCGACCTCGCACTTGAAGTTGCAAACGCTGCCGCGACGGTCACGGTTACCGGAGCAGCCGAGCTGCTCGAGACCGAATCGAGCGACCGCGGACAGGTCATCCAGCAACGTCAGATCGTTGCCTTGCCGCTCAATGGACGTTCCTACGCGAATCTCGCTCTGCTATCGCCGGGCGTACGGGAATCGCATACCAACAGTTCGATCGGCGGCGGCGGCCGCGAAGCCGCTTTCAACGTGAACGGCCTGCGTGCAACCGTTAACAACTTCCTGCTCGACGGCGTCGATAACAATGCGTACGGCACGAGCAACCAGAGCTTTTCGAGCCAGGTCGTTCAGGTTTCGCCGGACGCGATCGCGGAATTTAAGATCCAGACGAATACGTACAGTGCCGAGTTCGGACGGTCGGGCGGAGCGGTCATCAATGCGACCTATCGCACCGGCGGCAATCAGTTTCACGGCTCAGGCTGGGAATTTCACCGAAAT
Source organism: Acidobacteriota bacterium (assembly GCA_043737915.1). GTDB lineage: Bacteria > Acidobacteriota > Blastocatellia > Pyrinomonadales > Pyrinomonadaceae > OLB17. The sequence goes on along the minus strand of JAYSZT010000095.1, from coordinate 2,647 downwards.
ACGGTGCTGAACGCGGTCGGGTTTTTCAAGCCGGTCGGCGTCACGAAACCGCCGCTAATCCGTAACCAGTTCGGATTCACGTTCGGCGGACCGATCATCAAGGACAAAACGTTCTTCTTTGGCGATTACGAAGGATTTCGGCAGATCCAGAAAAATTTGGTCTTCTCTACCATCCCGACGCTTGCCCAGCGTCAGGGAATTCTCGCGGTCGCGGTCCGCGATCCGTTTACTGGCACAACATACGCGGCTGGTTCGCAGATCCCACTGACGCCATTCGCACGCAAAGTTCTGAGCGAACTGCCGACGCCGACAACTACAGGAACGGCAAATAATTACTCGGAACTAGTGCAGAATCGGCAGTTCAACGACAAATATAATATTCGCGTCGATCACAAGATCAGCGATTCGCTCGGCATTTTTGGACGATGGAGCTACCGAAATTCGGACGGCTTCGAAGGGCCGAATATTCCGGGTCCGTCGGGCAGTAACCAGAACGGTTTCATCGACATTATCAACAAACAGCTAGCCCTCGGAGCCACGTATGCCTTTCAAAATTCGTCGGCACTCGACGTGCGTTTCTCGTGGTCAAAGATCGACGCCGGAAAGCGTCCGCCGTTGACCGGTGGCCCGAGCCCGTTCGAACTTTACGGCATCACCGGCCTGCCCACCGACCCGACCGTCACCGGCGGCCTGCCAACGCAGACTATCGGCGGTTTCAGTCAGCTTGGCAGACAAGCTACGAATCCGCAGTACCAGAACCCGACCAACTACGATATTCGATTGAATTACGCGTTTATTCTTGGCCGTCACAGTTTGAAGACCGGCTACGAGTACCTGCGGTTAAACACCGACGTGCAGGACACAAATCCGCTTCTCGGGCTCGATACATACGGCGGGCAGTACAGCCGACCGATCGGTGCAGCGGCGAATAACCTTTTTAACCTCGCCGACTTCTATTTCGGTGCCCGCAGCCAGTACGAACTGGCAACGCTGACGGTCGCCGAGATGCAGCAGCGATTTCATTACGCCTACATTCAGGACGACATTAAGGTGAATCAGCGTCTGACGCTGAACCTCGGGTTGCGATACGAGTTCGGAACGCCGTACTGGGAAAAGAATAATCTACTTGCCAACTACGATCCGGTCTCGAACTCGATCCTGCTCGCCAAACCCGGTTCGCTGTACGATCGTGCTCTTGTCGATCCCGACCGCAACAATTTCGGCCCGCGTCTCGGTTTTGCTTACAAGATCTTCGACAAGACCGTCATTCGCGGCGGCTACGGGCTCGGATACGTTTTCCTCAACCGTCTCGGAAGTGCGGACATTCTCGGCACGAATTTCCCGATCGTAACGCGAGCGGCGGTTGCTCAGAATGCTCCGTCGGCGACAAATCCGCTCTGCGTCGGCAATGCCTACGCTGGGAATTGCTTCCGCACGACGCAGCAGGGATATCCGACCTCCGGATTACCTAATAACGTAACGCTTTATATTCCGCGTAAACAGCCGACGACGAATATTCAGAATTATCAGATCTCAGTTCAGCACGAACTGTTTTCGGACGTCATACTCGATGTCGCCTATGTCGGCAACCGCGTCAAAGATTCCGTTCTGCTTGCCGATCTGAATCAGGCACGGCCCGTGACCTCCGCAGAACTTGCTGCATTTAATGCAAATCCGACGCTGAATCCTTTGCCGAGTCTTGCGGCACGCCGTGCTATTAGCGGTTTCGGTTCTATCTCTTCCGTTCTGCCGGAAGGTTTTTCGAACTACAACGCTCTTCAGGTAAAGCTTGAAAAGCGTTTTGGCAAAGGCCCGTATTTGCTGAATTCGTTCACTTTTTCGAAGGCGATCGATAACGGCTCGCAGGTTCTGGAAGAGCCTAACGGCAACACGGGAACTCCGCAGAACGTAAACGATTTCAAGAATGACAAAGGCATCGGAGCGTACGATCAGCCGTTCAACAACACGACGAGCTTCGTTTACGAACTGCCGGTCGGACGCGGACGTTGGATCGGCGGGAATATGAACCGCTTCCTCGACGCGGTTGTCGGCGGATGGACGTTGAACGGCATCAATACGATGACGAGTGGACAGCCGATCAACTTTCGATACGCGTTGACCGGAAATGGTGCGATCACGAACAACCTGCCGACATTCCTCGGAGGCGTTGCCCTGCGGCCAAACGTTTCGTGCGACCCGACAAATCGTGATAACCGAACAAATCCGACGAGAGATTATTTTCTTCCGTCGTGTTTTTCGCGACCGGGCATCGATTCGCCGTTTGGGAATGCCGCCCGGAACATTGCCCGCAGCAACCGCTATTTCAATCTCGACCTCGCCATTCAAAAGCAGTTCAAACTCCCTATCAATGACGAAAGCCGGCTTGAGATACGCGGTGAGTTTTTCAATGTTTTCAACAAAACGAACTTTCAAGCGGCAAACTCTGATGTGGGCCAGATCGTCTTCAATGCAGCGGGTGCCGTCACGAGCACAGGCAATTTTGGCGTGATCACCAGCAGTTTCCCGGCACGTCAGGTGCAGGTTGCGATAAAATTCTCATTCTAACTGATAGGCTGACGGCGGCCGGCTTATTGACCGGCCGCCGTATTTCTTTACATAATATGAAAAACTCTTTATATTTTTTGAT
>JAYSZT010000094.1:0-22511 GCA_043737915.1 Acidobacteriota bacterium | reverse complement strand
CAAAAAACTCTGTGATCTTGACATCTTTTTCTGTGCGGATGTCATAATTTGGCAAAGTTGGGTCTGTGCTTTCGGTTCGCGTGACCAGACCGGTTTTGTTTCCCGCTGACGAGCGGAACTGGAATGGGAGAATAGTCAACGCTGTAACTATTCCAAGTATTATTAAACAAAGCAGTAGACCATTACGGGTCTCTGCACTAAATCTTCTCTGCATTTCCAAGCCCTCCTAAAGCTATGAAGTTTCGAATCCCAAGAGTGTGTCCGGATGTGTCTTGTTAACATAACCCGGTGCGGGAGGCGTGAAAACGCCAATTGCCCGCCATGATAGGCAGGGGCTCCGCACGGGATCAGATAATAAAACTCAACAAGATTATAAAATGAATCACATCGGTTGTACCAAATTCCTTACGAATCGTCAATGACAAAAGTCTCGGTTCCGATCCGCTATAAACTCGCTGTGAAAGCGGTTATTTGCCGGAGGCGACAATTCAGGTGAAAAAGCATCAGTGCGGGCGGGCGGTAGCAATTTTATCGTTTGGCAGACGGTCGCTTTTTGGGGACGTTCAGCTTCGCGGGTTTTGGTGGTTTTAACTACCTTTGCGTTCCTGACGACTTTGCGTGAAACTCGTAAATATCCTTATCGCTTTTTCAAAAAGGCACGAACTAAGTTAAAGAATGGGATAAAGATGAGGCGGCCGGGATGATATTTTTGTGATATTTATTGTGTTTATGTTTATTGTGCTTATGTTTATATGGCGAACGAACTGAAAGATCTGCATTTGGCGTTTATCGGCTGCGGCGTGATGGGTGAATCGATGATCGCGGGGTTGCTGCGGCAAAAGCTCGTCGACCCGACAAATATCTCGGCGAGTCATCCGCGAGATTCGCGGCGGACGGAGTTGGCGGAGAAGTACGGTATCGTCGTCCATGAAAGAAATGCAGAAGCGGCGAAAAGTGTGGTGGGACGCGAGAATTCGGCGGTTCTGGTGTGTGTGAAGCCGCAGCGTCTGCCTCGAGTGTTGGCGGATCTCGACGGCAGTCTACACCTTGACCAACTCGTTCTTTCGATCGTTGCCGGAACGACGATCCAAACGCTTGCCGCGTCGCTCGGCACCTCGAAGATAGTTCGGGCGATGCCGAATACGCCATCGCAGATCGGGGCGGGAATTACGGCGTGGACCTGCACCGGTGCGGTCGACGAAACCGAACGCGGACACGTTCGCTCAATACTCGCCGCACTGGGTAAAGAGCTCTTTGTCGAGACCGAGAACATGATCGATATGGCGACGTCGCTGTCGGCGACCGGCCCGACATACGTTTTCATGGTCATGGAGGCATTGACCGACGCCGGCGTCCACCTTGGTTTTTCTCGCGATATGGCAAAGGAACTTGTGCAGGAAACGATGCTCGGCTCGGTGAAATTCGCCATCGAGTCGCACAAACACCCCGCCGAACTCCGCAACATGGTCACGTCACCCGGCGGCACGTCCGCCGAAGCGATCTACCAAATGGAGAAAGGCTCGCTCCGAACAGTGCTGTCGAAAGCGGTGTATGCAGCGTATAAACGGGCAGTGGATTTGGGTAATAAATAAATTATTCGTACATTCGCGGCACTTCTCATAGCCACGAATGCACCAATCGGAGTTATTACTTCAAATATTTCTCAAACCACTCAAGGTTGCTTTGCATTGCTGCGAGCTGCATTTTTGGCTCGATCGGTCCATGCGGTTGGCGGGGAAGTACGATCATTCTGGTCGGGACGCCTTGCTGCTTAAGGGCGTTGTAAAACTCGTAGCCCTGCGAGATCGGAACGCGGACATCGGCGTCACCGTGTTGGATAAGCGTCGGCGTCGTCACGCCTTTCATATTAAACATCGCAGAGTGTTTCGCGTACACCTCAGGGATCTCCCAAGATTGGCCGCCGAAATAATCCGGAATGAAACCCGGAATGTCCGCCGTGCCGTTAAAACTCATCAGGTTTGTCACCGGTGCACCGGCGGACGCGGCCTTGAAGCGAGTCGACTTGGTGACGATCGTTGAGGTCATATATCCGCCATAGCTCCAGCCCATGACTCCGAGTCGATTTGGATCTGCGACGCCCATCGCGATCACGTGATCGACGCCGGTCATCAGGTCTTCATAGTCCATGCCGCCCCAGTCTTTGATATTTGCTCGGCGAAATTCCGTTCCGTATCCGCTGGAACCACGAGGATTGGGACGCAATATTGCGTAGCCTCGCGACGCAAACGTCGCGATCGGGTAGACGCCGCGGCCGCCGATATAGTTTTGACTAAAAACACCTGCCGGGCCGCCGTGGACGTTGAGGATAAGTGGTACTTTTGCTCCGGCAACGTAGTTATTCGGATATGTGAGTAAACCTTCGATCTCCCGGCCGTCCTTACTCTTCCATTTGATCACATCAGTCTTTCCGACGGCCACACTCTCCAAATCCGCGTTCACACGCGTAACCCGGGTCATCGTCTCCGAGCCGGACTTGATAAATCCAACCTCTGGGGGTTTGGAGCTCGACTGTATAACAAAGGCATTGGCGGAGCCGTCTTTACTCATTGTAATTGCAGAGATAACGGCACCTGAGTCTTTCATCATCTTAATTGTGCCCGCCGCTACGTCCGCCTCGTAGATTGCAGTCCCGGTACCTTTCGATTCGGAAAAAGTTATCTTTGCCCCGTCGGGCGACCATCCGATGATAGTCGGTTGTCCGTCGGGTGAAAGCGCCATCATTCTAGGCTGTCCGCCGCTCGCCGGGTAGATCGCAATTCGATTACTCTGAGCCCAACGCGGTGCGCCGTCGCTCGCCGAGATCGCGATCGATTTGCCGTCGTGCGAATACAAAGGGCCGGACTCGAATAAGTTCGTTGCGGCAAGAGCTGTTAAATTGCCGGTGGCGACATCGACGATCGATACGTCAGACGTCGGCCAGTAATCGACCTTTGGATCGCTGACATGGCTGAATGCGATTTTTGTGTTATCGGGCGACCAATCAAATGAGGTTACGCTGCGGCTGTCTGTCGTCAGTTTTTTAGCATCGCGTTTGCCGTTCGCGTCCTTTGTGACCGGCATTACGTAGAGTCGTGCCATTTTCACGTTCTCATCGACCCAGCGAAAATCGTTGCGACCTTTGTCGTTCTTTTCTTCATCTTCGGATTTAGCGTCGGTCATTGAGTAGGCGATCGATCTGCCGTCAGGCGACCACTCAAAATCGCCGATGCTGCCCTTCAGATCCGTTACCATCTCGGCCTCGCCGCCGGCCGCTCGAAGGAAATAGAGATTATTCTTATTATCCTTGCGGGTCGATGTGAAGGCGATCCATTTCCCGTCGGGCGACCATTTCGGATTGCTCGAAGATTTGTCGGCGAATGTGAGCTGCAAATTCTCTTCACCATCCGAGGTTCCAATCCAGATCTGGGTCACATATTCACTCTTGTCCGCCGTGATCACCTCATTCGAAACGGTGTAAACGACACGGTTCCCATCGGGCGACAACTGTGGGCCGGCTAACGCCTTGACCTTGAGTTGCATCTCGGGGGTCCAAGTCGTTTGGCCGAAGGCAGCGATAAAACTAAATACACAAAGAAGCAAAAAGATGACAGGTTTTTTCATTTCATTCTCCGGATAGATCGCGATGTAGTGTGAATTTCCAGACCATTCTACTCCCATTTTGTTCAAAAACATAAACTCCGTCCGCAACGAGCCATTGGCCGAGGAATTGCCAGCGGTTGACTCCGAGTTTGTTGAACAGCGGGACGGCGACGCCGGTGCGGATCGCATCATGAAGTGCAGTGTTGGCGGCGTCGAGTTTCTGATTGCCGCGGCGGCCGGCACCGGTATAGTGAATCACGTCCGGTGATTCGCCGTGGAAGTCGGGATAACAGGGATTGAGGCGGCCGAAATCGGTAAGTAGAGAAACCAGGCGGCCGTGGCTCTGAAAAATTCCGTTGCGCGAGCGATGAATGGTCGCGACCTCGGCCCACGTCAGGACGTCGCCCACGCCCAGAGCCGCTATATCTATTGTGTTTGTGTCGCCGGACTTTTTTTCTTCCACATCCATAAACCGCTTATCCAATTATTACTTCTATTCGTGAATAATTCATAAGCGGCCGTTTCAGCAAATTAAGATGCGGTGACCATATGTGGTTGGAAGTTCTCGAACTATCCGGACGGTTCTAACGTCTAAACTCGCGAAACGAAAATGTTCACCATTTTAAAGCACAGTTAAAGCACATGAAGAGATTCTCATATACAGCGATTCTATTTGTCATACTTGTTGCTAATGCATCAGCCCAATTCAATGTCACTGTCAATATTGGTTACGGAAGCGGCAGATACAGAGGCTCGGCACGCTCAATTCACATTTGGGCGGAGGCGAATGCGGCGAATATGGTGTTCGACCGTTGGATCGGCGACACCAACGTATTGGTCGATCCGACCGCCTGGCACACACGTCTCAGTCCAAAACAGAAAAACGCCAACCTGACTGCGACGTTCAAGAGTGCCCCGGCCTGGACGCCAATCACGGATCTAGTCAACGGCAGCGAATATCGCTATTACTTTCCGCCTAACGCCCGAGGAGTCGTTTTTCGATTTCACGGTACAGGCGGAAGCGCATCTACTTTTTTTAATCGGATCGAAGATCGGAGCTCGGCGAATAACTTCGTTGCGGCGGGTTTCGCGGTAGTCGCCCTTGACAGCCAAAATCGAGTCGACAAGCAGTGGGATAACACCAACAACCCGCCTAATAACGTTGATATTAACAACGTTCAGGCGATCATTAATTTTTTCATTGCACAAGGATTGATGACAGCTGCCACGCCGATTTTCTCCACCGGAATGTCGAATGGTGCCGGCTTTTCGCCACGCGTTGCTTATGCGTTACAGTTCAAAGCGGCGGCGATATATTGTGCCCGCGGCGGCACTTACATCAACATCACGAACGTCCCGACGATCTGGAACATGGCTCAGAATGACAGCAACGAAAACGTCGGGCCAAGTGCGAATGCGGATTCGTTGACTTTTTTTCGTGTCTTATCCGCCCGCGGTATAAGGGCTGAACACAACACGCACATCCCATCGCCACTTTATCCGCAGCGATTTGTGAGGATACCGGGTTTGTCGCTCGCCGATTCGCAGATCATATTCGACGCTTTGAAAAATAATAACTTTCTCGACCGAGAAAACTACCTTCGCGCGAGTCCGACTACCTCGAATTGGCAAAGCGTTATCCCCATTGTATACACGCCTTTTTACCAAGCGATCAGCAGCCAACTCGACGTCACATGGGCCGATCACGAATATTTCTCCGACAACGACGGCCGAACCATCGCATTTTTCAACGCGCAAATACCCTGAGTTTTTCCCGCGGTGCGACCCTAGTGACTCCCGGTAGCGGTTCGCGTTTTTCTGACCTGACCGTTGCTGTCCACGATCAACGGCGAAGCGGAAATTTGGTTCGACGCGGCCAATAATAAAGATTTGGAGCCTTAAGCTGTTAAGATATTGAGAATATCGAATCGAATTTATCGATTCATTGGTGTTTTGAGGGGTTACCGGTAGTAATTCCCCTCTATCTTTGAGGCAGGTTTGAAAAGTTCTATCACGAGATTTGTAAGCGATGGTTGGAAGGTTTTGCCTGCGTCGGTTCGGCGTTTGATCACGCGGTCGACGCAGACGAAGTTTACGGCTTCGGTCGCCGCGATCATCACGAATCAACGCGGCGAATTGCTGTTGCTTGATCACGTTTTTAGGCCGGGTTCAGGTTGGGGATTGCCCGGCGGATTTATGGAGCCGGGCGAGCAGCCCGAGGCGGCCATCAGGCGGGAAATACGCGAAGAAACAGGCCTCGAACTGCATAACATCACGCACTATCGCATCCGTACGCTGAAACGGCATATTGAGGTGCTTTTTCGGGCAGAGGCGATCGGTGAAGGCATGATCAAAAGCAGAGAGATCAAAGAGCTCAAATGGTTTGCGACCGATGACGTTCCAAGGGAGATGAATCTCGATCAGCAGTTTCTGATCAAAAAGATATTTCAGGTCGATGTTTGATAAAACAAAGCCTGATTATTAAAATCGTGTATTCGAAGTCACTTCACACAATCGCGAGGAGAATCAATATGATCGATCTGATACCGCCGCCCGAATCCGTCATGAAGATCATGACCGACACCGGAGCTTACCGAAAGGGCCATTTCGTTTACCCTAACGGAAAACACGCTTCGCATTATTTTCAGATGCCGCTCGCGTTTCGTTACTACGACAACGCTCGCATCTTGTCGGTCGGGCTGAGCCGTATGTTCCGGATGGAAAAGGCGATCTCGAGCCGCCTTCCGAAAGTCTCGGTAATATCACCGAGCCCAGGCGGCATCATGGTCGCATTCGGTGTTCGCGAGGCTCTCGGTGCGCAGCAGATCTACTGGGCGGAAATGGAGGATGGCACGCGACAGTTTCGGCAGTATATGTCGGAATATGAGGTTTATCCGGCGATCATCGTTGATGACATCAACCGCTCAGGCAAAGCCATATACGAAACGATCGAACTCGTCAAAGAACTAGGGACCGAGGTCATCGGCATCGGCACCATCGCCAAATTCGACGACGCCCCAAACGATTTCAACGGTATCATCGCCAAATCAATGCTGAGTTTCGACGTGAATTTCTACGAAACTGAAGAAGAATGGAAAAACTCCCGAAGCGCAACTGACTCAGAAGAGCAGAAAGTGCGGTTTTAGGTTAACGGTTACAGGTTACAGGTAACGAGAAAAGAGATCGGAAAATGAAGAATTTTCTGGTCTCTTTTTCTATACTTGTAATGTTTTTCCTGTTACGGCTTACCTTCACCTAGATCTCGTGTCGATTCGTCAAGGCCTTATCCATTGTGACTTCGTCGACGAACTCGAGGTCGGCTCCGACGGGCATTCCCATGGCGATGCGGGTGACGCGGACGCCGAGCGGTTTTAGGAGACGGGCGATGTAGTTGGCGGTCGCTTCGCCTTCGGTGGTCGGGTTGGTGGCGACGATGATCTCAGCGATCTCGACATTTTCGTTGTTTTCGGGTCGCAAACGCGGGAGCAGGTTGGCCAGCATCAATTCGTCCGGCCCGACGCCGCGAAGCGGTGACAGCGAGCCGTGCAAAATGTGATATAGCCCGCGAAACGATCGTGTTTTCTCGATCGAGACGAGATTATACGGTTCCTCGACGATACATATTATCGAACGATCGCGTTTCGGATTCGAGCAGTACAGACAAGGGTTAACATCGGTCAGGTTATTGCAAACCGAGCAAAACACGATCTTTTCCTTGACCTCGCGGAGGGCGTTCGCGAAATTTTCCACTTCGCCGAACGGACGCCGCAGAATGTAAAAAGCCAGCCGTTGGGCTGACTTGCCGCCGATACCCGGCAACCGTTTAAATTCATCGATCAACTTAGCGACCGGTTCTGAATAATCGAGCATAAGTAGGGACCGGTGAACACTGAACAGTGAATGGTGAAATCGAGGAAAAGATCCTCAACTTTTCACTATCCGTTGTTCACTGTTCACTTTTTACATCAGTCCCGGCGGGAGCATTCCGCCGAGTTTGCCTTTGAGGGATTCTTCGACTTTGCGTTTGGCTTCGTTGAGGGCCGCGACGGTGAGGTCTTGGATCATCTCGACGTCGCCGTCTTTGACGATATCGGGGGAGATCGTCACTGCTAAAACCTCAAAATCGCCACGCATCTTGACGGTCACGGCACCGCCGCCAGCTGAGGCGTCGACCGACATTTCCTTCATCTCACGACCCATCTGCTCCTGCATTGCCTGGGCCTGCTGCATCATTGAATTTATATCCATACCACCCGGAAGTTTCATATTTCACCTCGACAAAAATAATTTTGTTGCTAGGATGATTGTACCACGCTCTGGGAGGTTCGTCCGAGTGTGATGACCATCAAGACCAACATCAAAAGGAGTGACACTATTATGACCCGGAGAACTGGTACGACCGTTCTATTTACCCTTTGTTTCGTTTTAATTGCCGTCGGCTGCGGTGCTAAAAGCGGTGATGTGTCGATCGCGAATAGTGCGAATTCAAAAGTTGAGAATAATGATAAGACGGCGGTGAAACCGGCCGACGACGGCACGATACCTTCGGGCACTGGCACTGAGAAAGAAAAGCCGGCGGCAGGCAAGGCGAATGTTCAGGGCAAGGCTCTTTACAACGGTAAACCGGCAGTTGGCGTACAGGTCAAGCTTTGTCAGAAATTCAGCCAATACGTCGGCGGATGCAGCGGAGAGACTTTTACGACCAAGACCGACGCAGCGGGCGAGTATTTATTCAAAGACGTGCCTCCGGGTCTTTATGAAGGATTGAATGTGAAGGTGTTCGACTCGAACTATTTCGTATTTGCGACCGCGGGCGTGATCGCTTCGGCGAAGTATGACCTTACCGCCGACAGCACTTACTTCGCACCGGATACGAACCTTTTCAAGAACGATCTCAAGGTCTCAGCCCCAAAGGCCGCCGCTAAAGTCGCTCCCGAAGGCGTGGTTGTAAAGTGGGAAGCCTATCCGGACGCCGCATATTATAAATTCGGTGTTTACGCCGACAGTGCAAGCGGTGCAGAGACAAACTACGATTACATTAATAAACGCGTAGACGGAGTTGAGTTCACGCTCGACAAGCCGCTCAAGCCCGGTGCGTATAGCGTAAAGGTCGACGCGTTCAACGCAAATGACGTAAAGCTCGCACAAAGCTCGAACGATATGAAATTTACCGTCAACGCGAAATAAACGCGAGTGTGGACAAGGTCAGCGACGGCTACTACCCGGACAGCGGGATGATCACATATCCATCTTCTTGAGGCGCATTAGAATAACGGCGGTGTGCATTTCGACCTCGCGAACGTCCGGATTCTTCGCCTTCAGAAGTTTGTCGAGCATCATCACGTAGGTTTTCAGAACAGAGCTGTCAGCCTTCATTTTGTCCATCATCGGCTTCATCTTTTCCATCATTGCCGTGTCCATTTTATCCATCGACGCCATTCCGGTCTGATGCATTTCCTCCATTCGGTCGAGGCTGCGTTTCATTTCACCGAAAGCGGTTCGTGCCAGATCGACATCTTCGATCTTTTCGCCCGAAGACATATCCCAAAGCGTCTGCGCAAATGCGATCGCGTTGTGGTGATATGCCATCATCATCTTGTGATGCGGACGTTTATGCATCTGTTCCATGCCCATTCCCATATCCATTCCGGGCATGGGTTTCATTTCCATCTTTTTGTCTTGTGCAAATGCGGTCGCAGTCGTGATCGAAAGCATCATTACGACGGATAAAATTAATTTTTGGCTCTTCATTTTGTTTGTTCCTTTTATGCTAAACACTGACCGCCGCCGCAACAGGCTCTTCGGTTTCAATGCGAAGGTGCTTGGAACTGACTGTCCCGCAACAAGTTCCGTCTCTTTCCATTACGGGGAGACTCGATGCCTGATAGTCATGCATTTTTTGGGCGGCATTTTCGAGTGATTCGTTTGATTTACAGCAAGCTGACATCGGCTTCATTATGTCCCTGACCGAAACGTCCGATGCTTTGAGATTTTCCGCTGCAACGTGGTGACTGATGTCGTGCGAAGTGACAACGCCGACCAATTTTAAGCTTTCTTTATCCTCTACGACCGGCGAACAACCGCAACCGCTAGTCTTCATTGCCATAGCCGCATCGTGCGCCGTATCGTCCGGCGTGCAACACGATTCGGCTACTATCTTTTCCATTACATCGCCACAATAACTCATTTTTATTCTCCTATAACTCAACCCTGACGTTCGTCTACTTTCAGAAGTCTCCATCCTATGGCACATCCACAAGCGAGACAGTGCGCTAACACACAGACGACGTTGGACGCCGATGTGCCTCGCGTTGGTGGCTAAAGATAATTTGCTTGAATTGTAGGATCAGGCCAAGGTTTGGCCGCGCTCTTTCGATTAGGAAGTTTGAGAGGGAGAATGAGCGTTTCGGGGCGGTGAAATGTCGCCCCGGTCCTCGGTTAAAAGATCTAGAGCGTTCTCACATAGTCCGTGATCTGCTTGATCTGGGCTGCCGTCAGGCGTTTGCTAAAACTGGGCATTTCACCTCTGCCGCTTTTGATGACGCGCGTGATCTTGGCCGCACTCATGCCGCCGGAGATGTCATCAGCTTTTGTTTCGCGGCCTTTCGGCGTATCTGATTGCCCATCGGCTCCATGGCAGCGGGCGCAATTCGTGGTATAAAGCGAACGCGGCGACGCATTCGATTCGGCCAACACCACTCCAAGAGGTGCGTATTCGCCGACCGTCGGGCTCATCGAATACGCAATAACTCCAAGCAGAGCTACGCTCGCGATAATCGATAATTTTAGTAGATTCTTCATAGCGGATTTTTACGATTTTTGTTAGATCTAGATCAAGGTTTGGAGAGTATCTTTATTTTAGTCATCACCGACCTCGAAGTAAAGACGCCGCACCCTGCGTGCGTTTTGTTTGACTTTTATTGCTGTAGTTGATCGATTAAACGAGGCCCGATCGCGTGGATCCCGAGCGAAACTGACCATCTTCGCGAGAGACATCTAGCGATTCGAATAAACGACGCCGAGCGTCTTTTCAGACTTGGATCGCATATATTTAGGGACGAATGTCTCCTCCTGTGATAATATTCTGTTTCACGGATGAAAAGCTACATATTAAAACGCGATAAGACGGCACTGCCGGAAAAACTGACGCGATACCGGAACGAGCTTAATGACGAGCAGTTTCGCGTCGTCACGGCGAAGCCGCAGGCCGCACTGGTCGTAGCCGGTGCCGGTAGCGGTAAGACGCGGGCGATCACTTACCGGGTTGCTTATCTTATCGAACACGGCGTCGCGCCGCAGCAGATCCTGCTCGCGACGTTTACCAATCGGGCGGCAAAGGAAATGCTGCGGCGGGTCGAATCTCTAACCGGTTCGCAGAACGTCCACCGCGTCTGGGGCGGCACTTTTCACCGCATCGCGAACATGATCCTGCGGCGGCACGCAACGAGCATCGGCTACGACTCGAATTACTCGATCCTCGACAGCGAAGACGCCCGCGAAATGCTAAATGCTTGCGTCGATGATGCCGCGATCGACACGACCAAAAAGCGTTTTCCAAAGGCCGAGATCGTTCAATCGATCATCTCGTACGCCAATAATACGGACATTCCGATCGAAGAGGTCGTTGCTTCGAAGTACCCGTATTTTGAAATGCTGACCCCGCAGATCAAGCTTGTCGAGGCGATCTACAAGACGCGAAAGCAAGAGCGGAATGTGATGGATTACGACGATCTGCTGCTGAATGTGAAACGGCTGCTCGTCGAGAATCAGACGATTGCTGATATTTACGCCGAGCAATTTCAACATATTTTGGTCGACGAATATCAGGACACAAATCGTTTGCAGGCCGAGATAATCGACCTGCTGGCGGCCAAACACCGGAATGTGATGGTCGTTGGTGATGATTCCCAGTCGATATTTGCATGGCGCGGGGCAGAATTTACGAATATCTACGAATTCCCGAAACGTTATCCCGAGGCGGCAGTTTACAAGCTCGAAACCAACTACCGCTCGACGCCGGAAATTCTCGGCCTTGCGAACACCTCGATCGCCTGTAACCGCAAACAGTTCCCAAAAATGCTGAGGGCGGTTCGGCGTTCTCGCGGCTTCAAACCGGCACTCGTTCCGTGTAGCGACGTCGAACAGCAATGTGCCTTTGTGGCCTCACGCATTCTCGAACTCCGGGACGAAGGCACAAATCTAGAGGATATCGCTGTGATGTACCGCTCGCATTATCACTCGATCGAACTGCAGCTGGAACTCTCACGGCGGAATATTCCTTACCGCATCCAGTCCGGCGTCCGATTTTTCGAGCAGGCTCATATCAAGGACGTGATCTCCTATTTACGCGTCATCATAAATCCCCGCGATGAACTCGCCTGGAAACGTATTCTCAAAATGATCCCGGGAATCGGAAATAAGACGGCGAATCGTGTGTATGAATCGATGATGTCATCAGCACCTGCGTTAGGTGGCGGCTCGATGGAAACGACCGTGACGTCGCTGGCCGAAACGAATTCCGCAGCGCCATTGCCGCCCGCTCACGCAGGCGGTTCTGATTTTTTGCGGCTCGCAAGCGCCGTGCAGTCAGACCGGCTGCGATCGAGTCAACCGTGGCGAAATTTTATCGTTTTGCTTGAGATGCTGGTCTCGGACGAGAACCGTAACAATCCGAGTAAACAGATCGAACTGATCCTAACGCATGGCTACGAGCAGTATTTGCAAGAAAATTTCGAGAACGCCGATGCACGGATCGAAGATCTGAAAGGCCTCGCCGCGTATGCGAACCGATATAAATCGACCGAGGATTTCCTGAGCGAGCTCGCCCTGCTTTCGACCGAGCGGTTCAAAGAGCCGCAGCCGATCTCCGGCGAAGAGGTCATCGAGGGCGGCGACGAAGACGAGTTGCTAACGCTGACCAGCGTTCATCAGGCGAAAGGTTTGGAATGGAAGGCGGTATTCATAATCTGGGCCGCTGAGGGCAAATTCCCGTCGCCGAGATCGCTTCGCGAGATCGACAGCGAAGAAGAGGAACGCCGCCTCTTTTACGTCGCCGTCACCCGGGCCAAAGACGAACTCTACCTCACCTATCCGCTCCTCATGACCGACTACAACCGCCAAACAGTCCTCCAAAAACCATCCCGATTCATCACTGAATGTCCGGCGTCGCTTTATGAGATCTGGAACTTGGAAGAAGAAGCCGCAGTGTTTGACGCACCGTTGGAGATCGGGGAAAAGCAGCAGGAATATCTGAACTAATCAGACCACAACGACTGGAGCGGCAAGCATCCCTGCTTGCCGGGGTTGCGGATAATTATAAAACGTTCGCTTTCATCAGTTAGCTGGCAAGCAGGATGCTTACGCTCCAGTCACGCTGGTTGCTGTTGCGACAAACAGTGCAGTGTTCCTAATCCCCAGACGAGATCGACGGCGTGGATGCCGATGATTTTTCGGGTTGGGAACAGATCGGCCAGTGTGCCGAGGGCGAGGCGGTCGTTGGGGTCGTTGAATGTTGGGACGAGGACGGACGAATTTGTGATCAGGAAATTTGCGTAGCTTGCGGGCAGACGCTGGCCTCGATAAAAAAGCGGAGCGGGCATCGGCAGAAAAGTGGTCTGTAATTTGCCGCCGTTCTCTAATTTGAAACCGGCGAGGCGTTCGCGATTTTCTTCGAGCAGAGCGTAATTCGCGTCTTTGCTATTGGTTTCGCGGCAAAGCACGACGGTCTTTTTATCGACGAAGCGGCAGAGATCGTCGATGTGGCCGTGAGTGTCGTCGCCAGCGATGCCTTTGCCAAGCCAGAGGATGTTGGTCGCTCCCAAACTATCAGCGAGGACCTGTTCGATCTCCTCACGCGAGACGCCGGGATTGCGAACCTGAGTTTCCTGGTCGAGCAGACATTCCTCTGTCGTCAATAAAGTTCCCTGACCATTGACGTCGATCGCTCCGCCTTCAAGCACGAACGGTTTTCCGTTGTGTCGAATGGGGAAATACTTTTTCTTCAGCTTTTTAGCGAGCTTTTCGGCGATCCTAGAATCGAGTTCGTGATCGTCGTACTTTGCCCAGGCGTTGAACTTAAAGCCGGCGATCGCCGTTTCTGTTTCGTTTTTAACAAATATCGGTCCGAAATCCCTTGTCCAACCGCGATTTGACGGAATTTGAAAAAACTCGACCATCTGCGGATCGACACCGACGCGGCCGAGAACAGCTCGTGCCTTTGCCTCGTGACGTTCGTCATTGACGATGATCCGTACCGTTTCACTCGCGGCGATGTGCCGCACGATCTCGCCGTAAACAAAGTGGATCGCGGCGATCTTCCCCGGCCAGTCCGACGCGTTATGCGGCCAACCGAGCCAGACTGCTTCGTGCGGTTCCCATTCGGCGGGCATCTTAAAACCAATCGATGAAGGCGTTTCGTCTTTCACGTTAATCTATAAATCTCTTTTCGATGTCGCCGTAGGCGTCGATGCGGCGGTCGCGGAGGAAGGGCCAGCCGCGACGAACTTCCTCGATGCGTTGCGGGTCGATCTCCCCGATGACGACCTGTTCGTCCTGCGACTGCGCCTCAGCGACGATCACACCGAACGGGTCGCTGAGGAATGTGCGTCCCCAGAATTCGATGCCCGGCGTGCCGGGAACGGTGACCTCATGCCCGACACGATTGACTCCGGCGACGTAAACGCCGTTCGCGATCGAGTGCGAACGCTGGATCGTGCGCCACGCATCCTGTTGCTGATGACCGTATTTTTCCTTTTCGTATGGATGCCATCCGATGGCAGTCGGATAGAACAAAACCTCAGCACCGCGAAGCGCCGTCAACCTCGCTCCCTCCGGATACCACTGATCCCAGCAGATCAGCGTTCCGATGCGTCCGACCTCGGTGTCGAATGCTTTAAAGCCGAGGTCGCCGGGCGTAAAATAGAATTTTTCGTAGTACGAAGGGTCGTCCGGTATGTGCATCTTTCGGTAGACGCCCGCGACCTCCTCGCCGGGTTTAACGATGACGAGACTGTTGTGATACAGCCCGATCGCCCGTTCCTCGAAAACCGGGGCGATCACGGTCACATTATGTTTATCCGCGACCTTCGCGAGAGCATTTGTCGACGGCCCGGGGATCGTTTCCGCGAGATCGAAAAGATCGGCGTCCTCCTGTTGGCAGAAATACTGCGAGCGAAACATCTCGGGTAAACACACGATCCTTGCGCCTTTTCCGGCAGCTTCGCTGACAAATTCGACTGCCTTTTTTAGGTTCTCATCGACGTCCACACTCATCGACATTTGGACGAGCCCGACCTTGTATCTCTCGCGGCTTTGCATAGCCAATAGAATACATTTATCGTCCGTGACCGTAAAACAACGCATTTCAGAAATTACACTTATACGAATCGCGATTATCGGCAACATCTAAAATAAAAAGTGACCAAAGCAACCATTCAAAAACCTCAGTGCATCTAGGCTAGTAAGACCGGTCCCAACAATTAATTTCAGGGAACAATTCCTAATAAAATTTGTCTAACTAATGGCAAACGCTGTAACTTACGGCGTTTGCGTGGAGCCGGATTTTGCATAAAAAAGGATTTTTGCAAGCCGGCATCGACGGCAGCGTTCTGACTAGTGGGAGATCAAAAATATGACCAAGAAAAGTTTTATCGATTCGGTCGAAGTGGGCAAACCTTGCTCAGAGGATTGGGGGAAGATGATCGGTAACGATCGCGTTCGGCTTTGCGAACACTGCGTCAAAGATGTCAACAACATCTCCGAGCTGACCCGCAAAGACGCAAAGCGGCTCGTCATGGCGTCCGGAGGCAATATTTGCATTCGTTATATCAAAAATCCGATGACGAAACGGCCGATGTTTGCCGATCAGTTCTACCAGATCTCGCGGCGAGCTCCCGGCATCGCGGCCGGCGTCATGACCGCCTCCATGAGTTTCTCGACGCTTGCCTATGCTCAAAGCTCTGCCATCGGAAACGAAGCGCCCGCGACGGTGACGGTCGAAAAACGTTCGGTTATTGAGCCGCGAGTGTCGTCAAATGATACTGACACTGCGCCTAAAGGCGTCGGATCTATTGCCGGAACGATAACTGATTCGGCGGGAGCGGTAATCCCCAACAGCAGCGTCATCCTGACCAACAAGGTCACGAAAGAAGACCGTAGCACGACTTCGAATGGCGATGGCCGCTACCATTTCGATGCGGTCGAGGTAGGTGAGTATTGGCTGACGACATCTGCAGACGGATTTTTTTCTATCAATAACGATGTCGAGATCGAAGCGGGCCGCGATCTTGTGACAGATCAAACATTGGACGCGGGCGGACAGGAGGTGATGGGCGGAATGATGATCTCGATCAGCTATCAGAATACCCTTGTTCGGGCGGTTGATAGCCAGGACGCCGACGAGGTTCGGGCACTGATCGTGAGCGGCGAGAACGTCAACGGTAAGGACGAAAACTACGACAACATTACGCCGCTTTTCATCGCGGTCGAGAACGGAAATATCGAGATCGTTCAGATGCTGCTCGACTACGGTGCGAAGATCAACATTCGTGACAAGACGCGCCAAACGCCGATAATGCGTCTCGACAGCGACGCGACGCCGGCACTCGTTAATTTGCTGACCCGGCAGGGAGCAAAGGTCAACCAGGTCGATAGCGAAGGCAACTCGGCACTGATCCTGGCCGCACGTGATGTCAATACAGATGTTCTGCGTGCTCTCATCGGTGCCGGTGCAAATGTTAACGCCGCTAATAAAACTGGTGAAACGCCGCTCATGAATGCCGCGGCGGCGGGCGACGTGGAGAGCGTTCGTCTGCTGCTCCAATCTGGTGCCAACGTCAACGCCCGCGACAAGGATGGCGATAATGCGTGGGATCACGCTAACGGCGAAGAGATCGAAGGGCTACTCGTCAGTTTTGGCTCCGAGATCCGCGAAGAAATTCCTGCTCCCGGAAGGCCTGCTCCGGTTGACGAACCTTTGGTCGTCATCAACTAGTTTCACTTCAGGAAAACGTATCAGCCTCTGTTTTGTGCAGGGGCTGATCAGCGCCCGAGATCCGACAAATACCTATCACGCCAATATTGCGGTTCTTCAAGTAATTCGTGATAAAATGTCGTGTTTTCACGTTAACCTGATCCACGAACAAAATCTATGAAATATTGCCCGATTTGCGAAAAGCGTTTTGATGAGGAAGTAATACGATTTTGTACGATGGACGGGACACCGCTGATCGATGAAGCGGAGCCAAAATTTACGGAACTTCCGAGCGAGAATCTGGATGCCGAGGACGACGATATTGGCGAGATCACGATGATCCGCCGCAAGGATAGCGTTCCGATGCCGCCGAGCCTCGATGAAGGCTTGCCGCCTGTCCTGCCGCCGGGCGAACGGATCGTTATACCGACCAACACCGCCCCGAGAGACCAAGAAGTTCGTCCGCGAACGGCACCGGCATATTATCCCCAACCGCCGGCTCCGAATACGGCAAAAACCGTCGTGCTCACCGTATTTTTAACGCTTATTGTTCTGGGTGCGGGTGCCGGACTTTTCTGGATGCTGCAAAAAGACGACAAATCCTCTAACAAAAACGGAAACGCGAATTTGGCGAATATCAATACGAATTTGAATACGAATCTCGGCATCGACACGAATTTCAATTTCAATTCGATCCCGAATGTTGGCACGAATTATAACTACAATATCAACAGCAATTTTAATTCGAACGTTGTAGCAAACCTTAAGACGCCGACGCCAACGCCGACGCCAAAACCGAGCCCGAGCGTTACACCGAGCCCGACTCCGGCCGATACGCCACCGACCCAACCCTCGCCTTCGCCGACACGAAACCCGAACTTCAATGTTCGGCCGCCGGGCGTACCGGCACCGACCGCAACGCCGCGTTCCGGCCCGCGTCCAACGGCGAACCCGACGCCATAGCCGCGGTTAAAAGAGTTTGGTTATGTATGCCAACGAACAGACCGGGAATTCGTAAAATGTGATAATTTTTAGGTAAGGAGAACTTTATCTATGTCATTAGCACTTTGTCCAGAATGCGGTCACGAGGTTTCGACCAACGCCGCTACTTGCCCTAATTGCGGGCGTCCGACCCACGCGCCCCCGATTGTCGAGCGAAAGGTGATCGTTGCCCAGCCTGAGCGGGAAGGCTTTCCGCCCTGGGCGATCGTTCCTATCGTTTTGGTCGGCTTACTCTTATTAGTTGTTGGTTACATGGTCTTGCGGCCGAATGATGAGAGTGCCAACAGCAATTTGAGGGTTAACGTAAATAGTGGCCGCACGGGAGTGCCAGAGCGCGATACGCGAACAACGAGTGTGCCGTCGACTCAGACACAGGCTCCGGTAATGCCCACCGAAAGTGTTCCGATGCAGACGACGACCGTGCCGAGCACTTCGACCTCCGTGCCAAACGCTCCGCCGCCCGACAAAGGCCTCGTAACGATAAACGCAAAGGTCGCCCCGAGCAATGGCAGTCCGATTGCGACCCGCGGGACCAAGTTTTACCTGCTCGACAAAGACGTCGAAAGCATTCTGAGCGAAGCGCGAGTCGAGCCGATCGAGGGTAATTCTCTGACGGCAAGTCTAGGGCTGGCAGCGGTTTTCCCTGAACGTTACGGTGCCTTTCAAAGGTCAGCCATGGCTGCGATCGGTCGACACGTTAAATACTCGGCAACAACTGGAAGTGGCGGCACAACCGATATGAAAGGCGTTAATCCATCAGGTTATTACCTATTTGCGATCTCCAAGATCGGACGCGGGTTTGCACTTTGGAATCAGTCCGTTTCGGTCATTGCCGGCGACAATGTAATGAATCTCGCACCGCAATCGGTGACCGAGATACCGGATCCGAACGGTTAGAACATTCAGATTGAATCAAAACAAAACAGCCCGACGCTTAATGGACAAGCGGCGGGCTTTTTTCTTTCAGCGGCTTCGTGGCAGCGGCGAGGCATTTAGGGCAGAGACAATTCATGTATTTTGCTTTGAGGTCGGCGGAGGCATCCGCTGGCAATTCAATCGCAAAGCACCAACAGCTGCCGAGGTCCGCACCGCAGCCGAAAGATTCTCCGCAAGACTCGCAGGTTTTGCTTGCCGTTTCGTTAACGTCCATTTCCATAAATTTCGGGCTCGCCAAGCGGTCGGGTTTTCCAGCGTTTATGGATCCACATCCATTGGTCGGGATACTGGCGAATCATCTTTTCGATCTCCAGAGTGAATAGAGCGGTCGTGTCGATGACGTCCTGTTTTCGGTCGCCGGTGTTCGCGGCTTCGAGGAGCGATCCGTGGACGATCTTGTATTTCTTCGCGGCCTTGTCCCAAACGCAGAACGTCGGGTATATGTAGGCTCCGGCACGCAGGGCGATCATTGCGGCTCCGCTTGGCGTGCAGGCCTGAACGCCGAAGAACGGTACGAAGACGCCTTCTTTCGGGTGGGCATTTACGTCGGACAAGATGCCCAGCAGGCCGCCGTCTTTCAGTATTTTGATGGCGGGCATTGCGGCGTGCGTCTTGTTGATCGGGTTGTTGCCGAATTTCGTCCGCAGAGTATTGAGCATGTCGTCGATCTTCGGATTATCGAGCGGGCGAGCAAGGTAGCTGATCGGTTCGTACAAGGCAGCGAAGCCGAGCACAAGCATTTCCCAGTTGCCGAGGTGCCCGGTCGTGATCAGAATTCCGCGGCCGGTTGCTTTGTTTTCGGCGTATAGTTTTTTAGACTGTTCGTCGAGCTCAAAATCGATCAGCTCGGCGAGTTTTTCGGCCGTGAATTTGTGAAATTGACTAAGCTCACCAAGCACGCGACCGAGATTTTCGAACGTTCCGCGAAGGATCGCTTTCCGCTCATCCACAGTTTTTTTGGGAAAGGCGATCTCAAGATTGGTCATGCCGGTACGCCGTAGGGCCGGCAAGATCGACGGCAAAGCCAGCATTATCCAAGTACAGACGCGGATCGCCGCCCCTCTCGGCAAGACGCCGAGCACCGCAAACGCCACGCGAGCTGACGCATATTCGATATTGATCAGGTTTTTGCTTTTCTTAGCCATCAGCAAATAGATACAGCGTTTTACTTTAATTTTATTGTCCGCCGAATTCAATTACGCGTCGGTTTAAGTCTTACAAAACTCTTACAATCATAACGCTTGCAACCTGTTAAGGTTTAATAGTGGGGCAAGTGCCCATTGCAATTTTACTGATACAGAGGTTATAAAATAGTGCAAAACGTAGTCGATTTCGCTCCGTCGCGAGTAGGTAAATACAATTGGAACACGATCTTTTTTGTTTCGGCGTTTCACCTTGCTTCAATTGCGGCGTTTTTTACATTCAGTTGGCAGAACGTCGTCGCGGCGCTCGTCTGCTGGTGGGTCGCGGCAAGCTGGGGAGTCGGCATCGGCTATCACCGAATGCTGACGCACCGCGGATTCACGACGTCGAAATGGATGATGCGTTTCCTCGCGACGTGCGGCACGCTCGGACTTCAGAGCGGACCGATCTCGTGGGTGACGACGCACCGTTTGCACCACGCCTTTACCGACACCGACAAAGATCCGCACAGCCCTGAGAAAGGAGTTTGGTGGTCGCATATCGGCTGGATATTTGAAGGAACGGCACAGAATCAGCCTGAGACTACACGCCAAAGATATTCACCTGACCTCTTGAAAGATCCATATCTACGGTTCATCGACAAGTATTATTACGTAACGACGTTGATCCTCGCCGCGGGACTGTTCGCGATCGGGGGATGGACGATGGTTTTGTGGGCGATAGTTATGCGTATCACGATCAGCTGGCACTTCACGTGGATGGTCAACTCGGTAACGCACATCTGGGGCAGTAGGCGCTTTGAAACGCGTGACGATTCGCGAAACAACGCACTCGTCGCCGCTGTCACCTGGGGCGAAGGTTGGCACAATAATCACCACGCTTTTCCTCGCAGTGCGAAACACGGCTTGACCTGGAAGGAATTCGACATTAACTGGTATCAACTACAGCTCCTTGAGAAGGTCGGACTCATCAAGAACGTTTACGCCTACGACCTTGCAACCGAATCGGAAACACCGAAGGAAATGCGACAGGCAGCGTAAGAAGAAGAGAGAATTTAGAAGCCAGAATTAGAAGGCAAGAACAAGAGCGGAAGGCGGAAAGTGAGGAACGGGTTTCCTATTTTCCGCTTTCCGTTTTACATTTTCAGTTAGCATATGCGGCGGCGTAAAACAGCAATATTCTTTTTGATCTTCGGCATTATCCTATCAGTGCTGGCGATCGCGCTTAATATTGGTTGGATCGTGCTGAATTTGCGTGAGGTAGCGTTGCTGGTATTTGGCGTTATCTTTTTCGCTCTTATCATAACTGGACTAATACTCAATACGATCTTTCTCGTGCGCGAGATACGGCGTAACGAACAGCACGACGCATTCCTCAATGCGGTCACGCATGAACTGAAAACTCCGATCGCATCCATCAAACTCTATCTCGAAACACTCAAAGCCCGCGATCTGCCGCGAGAGAAGCAGGTCGAGTTTTACAACATAATGCTTGAAGACAATGCCCGCCTGCTGGGCACGGTCGAGCAGGTCTTACAGGCCGGCAGCACGCGTGAGAAGCAGCGGTTGCTCAATCTATCAGAGATCGACCTTGCAGTGCTGATCGGCGAAGCGGCACGCACGATTATCTTGCGCCGGCACCTCGACGAAACGGCGATCCGGTTTACTGCTCCATCCGAACCCGTGAAAATGCTCGGCGACCGCACCGAAATGGAAACGGCCGTAACGAATCTGCTCGACAATGCAGTCAAATATTCGCCGGATGCACCGAAGATCTCGGTCAAATTGAGAGCGAAGGGTTCAAAATCGGCAGAACTATATATTCGTGATAATGGAATTGGCGTGGGCCGCAGCGATCTGAAACGGATTTTCAAACGTTTTTACCGCGTTCCGAACGCCGCCGCCAACGCCGCTAAAGGCACCGGCCTCGGCCTCTCGATCGTCGAGTCGATAATCCTCAAACACGGCGGCCGCGTCAGGGCGCAAAGTAAAGGCGAAGGAAAAGGAACGACGTTTGTCGTGACACTGCCACGGTCGTAAATATCTAGCGAGAAAATATTTCTATGTAGCACGACATCCGTGCACGATTCACATGAAAATTCTCATCGTCGAAGACGAACAACATCTGGCGGACGGGCTGAAGTTTAATATTGAGGCCGAGGGACACGTGGCGGAGGTCGCGGCGGACGGGGAAATTGCGCTTGGGCGGTTGGGTGAAGATTCGTTCGACGCGGTCGTGCTGGATGTGATGCTCCCGAAGGTCGACGGATTTGGGGTTGCCAAAACGATGCGCGAACGGGGTGATTATACGCCGGTTCTGATGCTCACGGCACGCGGCCGACCCGAGGATGTTCTGCAGGGATTTGAGGCGGGAACGGACGATTATCTCGCAAAACCATTCGATCTTGAGATATTTTTAGCACGGCTCAACGGATTGCTTCGGCGGCGTCAGTGGCTGGAAAAAGAATCAAAGTCGAGAGAGATCACGAGCGTTGTGACGGTTAACGGACGCACGATCGATCTCGAAAATCTCGAGCTTCGCAACGGCGACGAACTCATCCATATCACGTTGATGGAGGCAAAACTACTCCGCTACCTGATCGAGAACGAGGGGCGTGCCGTTTCGCGAAAGGTGATCCTCGAGGAGGTCTGGCATCTACAGGAAGACACCGATACCCGAGCCATCGATAATTTCATAGTTCGCCTCCGCCGCCACCTCGAAGACGAACCCAACAACCCAAAAATAGTCCAAACGGTGCGCGGGATCGGATATAAATTTGTGCAAGATAAGAATTGATCGTTGCGAAATAGCGCCGAGGACGCCAACGATCTTTTCGCAGATCAATGCTTATTGGTCCAAA